>JAYTUZ010000162.1:0-13999 GCA_043744295.1 Gammaproteobacteria bacterium
GCTGGGCCTGCAGTCGGGCGACGATGCGGTCTCGATCCCGGTCGACGGCATTGACCTCGGAGCGATCAGCATGCTCAGCGTGCAGCTCGGGGCCTGAGCGCCACAACGGCAGGCATGAGGTTCACTGCACCGTGCAGAAACAATAGGCGTAACTGCGCTGGCTGGTGGCGAAGCGCTGCCAACGCTGCAGTTCACGCTGCACGGGCTTGAGTGGCGCGGCCAGCTGCATGCCCGGCAGCATCGAGTGCAGGGCCGAATTCACGCCGACGGCGCGCAGCAGCTTGACCAGCGAGCTGCGCATGTTGAGCAGCAACTGCTGCGTCAGCGACAGATCGGGCTCGATCAGCCGCACTTCGTAGTCGCTGCCCAGCCGCGCGCGCCGTGCCGCCGCCCGCAGGGCCTGCTGGTAGTTGCCGATGCCATCGATCAGGCCCAGACGCCGGGCATCAGTGCCCGCCCAGACGCGGCCCTGCGCCATAGCGTCCACCGCCGCGCTGGTCTTGTGCCGGCCGTCGGCAACGCGTTGCAGGAATTGTCCGTAGGTGTGATCGACCGCGGCCTGCAGCATCGCCTCGGTCTGCGGTTGCAGCGGGCGATCGAGGCGCATGAGGCCCGAGAGCGCGGTGGTGCCCACGCCATCGACCTGCACGCCAAGTCTTGCCAGCGTGCGATCAAAGGTAGGTACCGTGGCGAATACGCCGATGGAACCGGTGATGGTATTGGCGCTCGCCAGGATTTCATCCGCAGGGGCGGCAATGTAATAACCGCCCGAGGCCGCCACATCGCCCATCGATGCCACCACCGGCTTGCCAGCGGCGCGTAGCGCGCGCACTTCGCGATAGATCTGCTCCGAGGCCAGCACGCTGCCACCCGGGCTGTCGACCCGCAGCACCACGGCCTTGATATCCTCATCATCGCGCGCGCGCCGCAGCAGCGCTGCGGTGGATTCGCCCCCGATCGTGCCGGGCGGTTGATCGCCGTCGAGAATCTCACCGCTGGCGAGCACCACGCCGATCGCTCCGCCAGCGTGGTGGGCACCGCGCTCGACCACGCTCAGGATACGCAGGTAATCATCGAGCTCCACGGCGCGAAAGCTGTGCCGCGATTCATCGCTGCCGACCAGCTCAACCAGCCGCTGTTCCACCTCCGCTCCGGTGCGCAGGCCGGTGACCAGGTGCGCCTGCAGCGCCACCTGCGCGGTGTCGCCGCCCGCCCGGCTGAGCGCCGCCGCATAGTCATTGGCGTAGCCGTTCAGCGCCGAGGGGTCCAGGTGGCGCGCGGCGCCGACGCTGTTTCGATAGCCCTGCCACAGCGACTGCAGGTAGACGCTGCTTTCCTGCTTGTCTTCGGCCGACATGTCGCTGCGCACGAAGGGCTCGCCGGCACTCTTGAACTTGCCGGCGCGAATCAGGTGCACGTCGATGGCGAGTTTGTCGAGCGCGCCCTTGTAGAACATGCGATAGCGCTCATAGCCATCGAGCAGCACGAAGCCGAAGGGATCAAGGTAGACCTCATCAGCCTGCGCGGCGAGGTAATACTGGTCCTGGAGAAAATAGCTGCCGTGCGCGACCACCTTCTTGCCGGCGCCACGAAACTCGGCGATGGCAGCCGACAGCTCTTCGAGCTTGACCTGCCCGGCAGCGGACAGATCATCGGTCTCGATGAGCAGCGCCTGGATGCGTTTATCGTGGGCGGCCGCACGGATGGCGCGGGTCAGGTCCCAGAGCAGGGTCTGCGGCGCGCCCTGCCCCTGTGCCTCGCTGATGGCCCGCTCCACCGGCTCGCCCGCCAGCTGCTCGGTCAACTCACCACTGGGATGGATGACGAGTGCGCCGCGCTCGGGCAGCCGCGGCAGCGCCTGGCGCAGCACCGCGATCAGCAGCACCAGGATCAGCAGCAGCAACAACAGGTGCAGCACACGACGCAGCAGGTCGAGCCCGTGCCATACCCCGCGGAAGAACCCGAGCAGCGTACTTAGACCTTTTCTTCGATGCGCGCCGACTTACCGGCGCGATCGCGCAGGTAATAGAGCTTGGCGCGACGCACGTTGCCGCGGCGCTTGATGCCGATGTCGCTGATGGCCGGGCTGTGGGTCTGGAAGGTGCGCTCCACGCCTTCACCGTGCGAGATCTTGCGCACCGTGAAGGAGGAATTGAAGCCACGATTGGAGATGGCGATCACCACGCCTTCGAAGGCCTGAACCCGTTCGCGATCGCCTTCAACCACCTTGACCTGCACGACCACGGTGTCGCCGGGTTTGAAATCGGGCACCTTGCGCGTGATGCGCTCGGCTTCCAGGGTCTGAATAATGTTGCTCATGGCTCGTTTCCTGCTTCGCTCATAAATTCCCGCAACAACGCCGCGCGCTGCGCATCCAACTCTTTGCCGGCCAGCAGCTCTGGCCGGCGCTGCCAGCTGCGGCCCAGGGCCTGCTTGAGACGCCAGCGGTCAATGGCCGCATGATCACCCGACAGCAGCACCGCCGGCACCCGCAGGCCAGCATATTCTTCCGGCCGCGTGTAGTGCGGCCAATCGAGCAATCCGGCGCTGAAGGACTCCTGCTGCGCGGATCGCTCATCGCCCAGTACCCCGGGGAGCAGGCGCGCCAGCGCGTCAATCAACACCAGCACCGGCAACTCGCCGCCGGAGAGCACATAATCGCCGATTGAGAGCTCGAGATCGACCTCGCTTATCAGCACCCGCTCATCGATACCCTCGTAGCGACCGGCAACCAGCAGCAGGCCGCTCGCCGCACACAACCCGCGCAGGCGCTCCTGCGTCAGCACCGCGCCCTGCGCGGACAATGCAATCGTCACGCTGCCGCCCGGCAGCCGCGCGCGCGCCGCGCCGATCGCCGCGCACAGCGGCTCGGGCTTCATCACCATGCCCGGACCACCGCCATAGGGCCGATCGTCCACCGTGCGGTGCACGTCGCTGGTGTGGGCCCGCGGATCCTCGGTGCCCACCTGCAGCAGCCCGCGCTGCAACGCGCGCCCGAGCACACCGTGGCGCAGCGCGTCCCGGATCATTTCCGGGAACAGGGTGACCACCTCTATGTGCATGACTGGCTAAAGCTCATCCGGCCAATCCACCACAATCTCGCCCTGCTCCAGCTTCACCCTCACCAGATGCGGGGGCGCTGCTGGTATCCAGTGCTCGCGCTCGCCTCGCACCACCATGACCGGGGCGGCGGGCGCATCCAGAAAGTGACTGACCTGTCCGAGCACGGTGCCGGCCAGACTGCTCACCCTGAGCCCCAACAGATCGTCGCGGTAATGCTCCCGCTTGCCCGTGGGCGGCAACGCCGCACGCGCCACCTCGATATTCAGGCCGCGCAGCGCTTCGGCGGCATCCCGATCGGTGACACCCTCGAAGGCGGCACGCACCCATCGACCATCAAATTCGGCATCCCGCAGCACGAATTCGCGCCCAGGCACCCCCTCGCCAGCCAATACCCAGGAGCGATACTGAAGCAGATTGCCAGCCGGTTCGGTGTAGGAAACCACCTTGACCCAGCCGCGAACACCGTGGGCGCCCAGAATGCGCCCGAGTACCACCTGGTGCGGCTCACCGGCAGCCATTGCCTCGGCCCGCGCGTGGCCTTTAGGCCGCGGCCTGCTTGCGATACCCGTCCACCAGCGTGCGCACCCGGGCCGATTGCTGCGCGCCCAGGCCGATCCAGTGATCGATACGGCCGATTTCCAGCTTCAGGCGTACTTCCTTGCCACGCGAAACAGGGTTGAAATAGCCCACCTGTTCGAGGCTGGAACCACCCTGGCGCTTGCGGCTGTCCGTGACGACCACATGGTAGAAGGGCTGGTTCTTGGCGCCGCGGCGCGTCAGACGAATAGTGACCATAATTACTGGGGATTCCGGGCCGAAAAAAGAGCGCGGATTCTACGCAAAGCGCCGCCAGACTTAAAGCCCTGTTTTCAGGCCGCCCAGGAGCCGCCGCAGCGGCCCGCCCTTGAGCTGCTTCATCATGCGCTGCATGTCCAGGAACTGCTTTAAGAGCCGGTTGACGTCCTGGACCTGGACGCCCGCCCCCCGGGCGATGCGGCGCCGGCGCGAACCATCGATGATGGCGGGCACCCGCCGCTCACGCAGGGTCATGGAATCGATCATGGCGATCTGGCGACGCACCTGCACATCGGCCTGTTCGGGAGCCATCCCCTTGCCTGCCAGCTGCTTGCCCGCCAACTGGGCGGGGAGCTTGTCCATGACCGCGCTCATGCCACCCATGCGGCGTACCTGTTCCAGTTGCGAGCGCAGGTCGGCGAAATCGAATTTCTTCCCGCCAGCCACCTTACGCGCCAGACGCTCCGCCTCGCCGGTGTCGATGTTGCGCTGCACCGATTCCACCAGGGCGACCACATCGCCCATGCCCAGGATGCGTTGCGCCATGCGCTCGGGGTCGAAGGCTTCCAGTGCCTCGCTCTTCTCGCCCACTCCCAGGAATACGATCGGCTTGCCGGTCAGCTCGCGCACCGAGAGCGCCGCGCCGCCGCGCGCATCGCCATCGGCCTTGGTGAGAATGATGCCGGTGAGTTCGAGCGCCGCGCTGAAGGCGCGCGCGGCATTGAGCGCATCCTGTCCAGCCATGGCGTCGACCACGAACAGACGCTGGTGGGCGCCGATCGCGGCCTCGATGGCCTGCGCCTCGGCCATCAATTCAGCGTCCACGTGCAGGCGCCCGGCGGTGTCGACGATGAGCGCGTCGTAGACGCCGCGCCGCGCCTGCTCGAGTGCGGCACTGGCAATTGCGGCCGGCAGAGCCCCGGGCGGTACCGCGAAGAAATCCGCCCGAACCTGCGTGGCCAGGCGCTCGAGCTGCAGAATGGCCGCCGGCCGGCGCACATCGGTGCTCACCAGCAGTACGCGCTTGCGGTGGGTTTCGATCAGCCAGCGCGCCAGCTTGGCGGCGGTGGTCGTCTTGCCCGCGCCCTGCAGACCCGCCAGCAGCACCACCAGCGGAGGCGTCACATTGAGCGCGAAACCCGCGGCGCTGCCGCCCAATACGCGCGTGAGCTCGCGGTGCAGGATGCCAATCAGGGCCTGGCCAGGACTCAGGCTGGCAGCCACTTCCGCGCCCACGGCGCGCGCCCGCGCCGCTTCGATGAAGCTCTTGACCACCGGCAGGGCGACATCCGCCTCGAGCAGGGCGATACGCACCTCGCGCAGCGTCTCGGCAATGTTCTCTTCGGTCAGCCGGCCACGGCCACGCAGCGCAGCAATGGCCTTCCCCAGGCGCCCGGATAGTTGCTCAAACATGCGCTGATTATACGGCACCTTCATCTAAGGGCCGCGCGAGCTATGCTAGTAGCCCTCTGCCCCAAAAGCTGGTGAATGATTGTATACCGCACCCACAGCCGTACTGGTGGTCACGCTGCTGATGCTGCTGGTGATCATTGCCTTCTCCTCGGGCACCGAGGTGGCGATGCTCTCGGTCAATCGCTATCGCATCCGCACCCGGGCTGCCGCCGGCGAGCGCCGCGCGCGCATGCTCGAGCGCCTGCTCGCCAAGCCCGACCAGTGGCTGGGCGCCAACCTGGTGATCCTGGCGCTGGCCAGCGTGGCCGCCTCCACGGTCGCGACCCTGCTGGCGCTGCGTGCCGGGCATCGCTATGCACTGCCCGCCACGATGAGCGTGCTCACCGTCGTGATCATCATCTTCTGCGAGTTGGCGCCAAAGATCTACGCAGCGCTGCATAACGAATCGGTGGCCCTGGGCTCGGCTTTCATCTATCGCGGCCTGCTGTGGATCACCTCGCCGGTGCTGTGGTTCACCAATCGTGCAGCCTATGGATTCCTGCGCCTGTTCGGTGTCCACGGCGCCACCCGGGGCAGCAATGCCCTGAGTGCCGACGAGCTGCGCACCGTGGTCGCCGAGGCGAGCCCGCTGGTGCCCGCGCGCCATCGACAGATGCTGCTCTCGATCCTCGATCTGGAGCGGGTGACGGTCAACGACATCATGATTCCGCGCCAGGAGATCGCCGGTGTCGATATTTCAGGAGACTGGGAGGATGTACTGGAACGCCTGCGCCAGACGCCGCACACGCGCCTGCCGGTGTACGACGGTGAGCTCGACAATCTCATCGGCATCCTGCACATGAAGCGCACTGCCCAGGAATTTGCCCGCGGCTCCCTGACCCGTGAGCGATTGATCGAACTGGCGGCCGCGCGCGAGCCCTACTTCGTGCCCGATGGCACTTCCCTGATGCAGCAGCTGGCGCAGTTTCAGCGCACGCGCCGTCGCCACGCATTTGTCGTCAATGAATACGGCGATGTCGAAGGACTGGTCACGCTCGAAGACCTGCTCGAAGAGATCGTGGGCGAGTTCACCAGCGATCCGAGTGGCGTGAGCCACAAGGACGTGCAGCGCGACGCCAGCGGTGCCTGGCTGATCAATGCCAGCGCGACCATTCGCGCCCTCAATCGCGCCCTCGGATGGCAGTTGCCGGATCTCGGGCCCAAGACGCTCAACGGCCTGCTGCTGGAAAAGTTTGAAAATATCCCGGAGGCCGGCACCTCGCTGCGCATCGGTCAGCTCGAATTCGAAGTGCTGCAGATCATCGACAACACGATTCGCACCGTACGCGTGCGCCCGATACCGGAGCGCCCCATCAGCGAGTGAGCGGTCAGGACGGCAATTGAAAAGCCACGCTGATCGCCTCGGCCAGTGTCGAAACCGGCAGCAGTTCCAGACCCTCGACGCCGCCGCGCGGCGCATTGGCGCGCGGCACGACGGCGCGCCGATAGCCCTGCTTGTGCAGCTCGCGTAGCCGCTCTTCACCATACGGGACCGGGCGCACCTCGCCGGTCAGGCCCAGTTCGCCGAACGCCACCAGGGTAGCCGGCAGGGCCACGCTGCGCAGGCTCGAGACCAGGGCCAGCGCCAGCGGCAGATCGGTCGCGGTCTCGCCGATCTCGAGGCCGCCGACCAGATTGACGTAGACATCGTGCTCGCCCAGGGAAATCTCCGCATGCCGGCTCATGACGGCCAGCAACATGGCCAGCCGATTGGCATCCACGCCCTGGGCCACGCGCCGCGGCGCGGCAAAGCGCGTGCGATCGACCAGCGCCTGTACTTCGATGAGCAGCGGCCGGCCGCCATCGCGCGCCACCATCACCAAACTCCCCGGCACCGGTTGCGGATTGCGCGACAGGAAGATGGCCGAGGGGTTTTTCACTTCGCGCAGCCCAGCTTCCGACATGGCGAAGAAACCGAGCTCGTTGACCGGGCCGAAGCGATTCTTGGTGGCACGCAGCATGCGATAGCGGCTACCGGCATCGGCGTCGAAATACAGCACCGTGTCGACCAGGTGCTCGAGCAGTTTCGGCCCGGCGATGGCGCCATCCTTGGTCACGTGGCCGACGATCATGACGGCGGTGCCGCTGCGTTTGGCGTAGCGCACCAGCGCAGCGGTGCATTCGCGCAGCTGCTGCGCCGAGCCCGGACTCGACTCGGCCTCGCTGGTTTGCATGGTCTGGATGGAATCAATCACCAGCAGCGCCGCGCGCCGCTGCGCGCTCACGGCAAGAATGGACTCGAGCGAATTGTCACTGAGCAGGGCCAGCTGCTCGCCGCGCAGCGCCAGGCGCCGGGCCCGATGCGCGATCTGCCCGGTCGATTCCTCACCCGAGGCGTAGACCACCGGGCGCGCGGCCGCCAGCGTTGCAGCGACCTGCAGCAGCAACGTCGACTTGCCAATGCCAGGCTCGCCCCCCAGCAGGCTGACCGAACCCAGACTCAGACCGCCGCCAAACACCCGATCGAGTTCATCGATGCCCAGGCTCAGCCGCTGTTCATTCACCGGCCCGGCCTCGAGCGCTACCGCGATCGACTCGTTGGCCGCGGTCCGTGCGAGCGTCGGCCTGACGCCCGTGAGTCGGCCCATGCTGTTCCATTCCTGGCAATGCGGGCACTGCCCTTGCCATTTTGGCGCTTCACCCCCGCAGGAGCTGCACACATAAACCGTCTGATTGCGCGCCATGGCCACCTGTCCGCCCCTGCCGTATGTCGCGGGCCGACCCGCGGGGCGATCCTAGGCTAGAGCGCCGCGATCGGCCAGCCTGAGAATCTGGCCCATCGCGGCCCAAGCCAAACTCCAGTACGATGCCGCGCTAATGGCATGGCGGGGGATGCCATAAGGCACATCTGTGAACGCAGACGCGCCTCGGGCGATGGCCAGATGGTAGCGTTTGCGATCCGGCCGGTACATGCCGCCAAGAGGAACCGTATTGGGTCAGTTTGTGTGATGCAGATCACGTTCAACAACACCGCAACAGCGCTGGCCGCCGGGGCCGCGAGATGAATCTGAAAGGCAAGCTGCTATGCGTGGGCCTGACGGACACCGGCCGCGTTCGTGAGCACAATGAAGACGCGATCTCCTGGGATGCCAGTCTCGGGCTGCTGGTGCTGGCCGACGGCATGGGTGGCTACAACGCCGGCGAAGTGGCCAGCGGCATCGCCGTCAAGACCATCGTCAACCTGGTGCGCGAGGCGCTCGAGCGCGAAGACCTGCAGGCCGCCGACCCCGCCGCCGGCCTGTCGCGCCCGGCCATCATCCTGCGCGATGCCATTACCCGCGCCAACAAGATCATTTTCCAGACCGCGCGCACCCAGCCCAACTGCGAGGGCATGGGCACCACGGTGGTAGGAGCGTTGTTCCACGACAATCGCATCACCATTGCCCACGTGGGCGATTCGCGTCTCTACCGGCTGCGCGGCGCGGGTTTCGAGCAGGTGACGCTCGATCATTCACTGCTGCAGGAACTGGTCGATCGCGGCTTTTATTCACCCGAGGAAGCGCAGCGCGCGGCCAACAAGAACTACGTGACCCGCGCCCTGGGGGTCGAGCTCAACGTCGATGTGGAGATTCAGGAACACCCGGCCCAGCGTGGCGATGTCTACATGCTGTGTTCGGACGGACTTTCAGATATGGTTGAGGATGATGATATTCACTTAACGATCAACACCTTTGGTGCTAACCTTGACACAGTGGCGAAGCAGCTCGTTCAACTGGGCAACGACAATGGCGGCAAGGACAACATTTCTGTCCTGCTGGCAC
Organism: Gammaproteobacteria bacterium; assembly: GCA_043744295.1. Taxonomy (GTDB): domain Bacteria; phylum Pseudomonadota; class Gammaproteobacteria; order Steroidobacterales; family Steroidobacteraceae; genus FEN-1191. Next base: position 9,072 of record JAYTUZ010000162.1, read on the forward strand.
AGGTCGTAGACTCTTTCCCGGCACGTAGAAGTGTAATGGACAGGATGTTGGGTTGGTTTAGCTGACCTTAAGGCGAAATTAATATGGCACGGCTGATTCTAAGTCTCGATGGCCAGGTAATGGCTGAGTACAACATGAACAAGGAGCGCTACACGATCGGGCGCCTCCCGGATAACGACATCCGTATCGACAATCCGGCGGTCAGCGGTCATCACTCGCTGATCATCAACATCCTGAACGATTCCTTCCTCGAGGATCTGAACAGCACCAACGGCACCTACGTCAATGGCAAGCTGATCAAGAAGCACGCCCTGCAGCACGGCGATGTGGTCACCTGCGGGCACCACCAGTTGCGCTTCGTCGAAGACGATAGCGCGCAGCAAGACGAATTTGAAAAAACCATGGTCATTCAGCCCTCGGCCCGTCCGGTCGAGAAGCTGCGGGCCGCGGTCGCCGGCGAAGAGCCGACCGCCACGCGCCGCACCCTGGGCAATGGCGTACCGACGCTCAAGAAGGCGCGCTTGCAGGTGCTCTCAGGCGCCTTTGCCGGCCGCGAACTCGAGCTCACCAAGACCCTGACGACGCTCGGGCGCCCGGGCGTCCAGGTGGCGGCCATCACGCGTCGCTCAGAGGGTTATTTCCTGGTGCACGTCGATGCCGATGCCGCCGATAACTTCCCGCAGGTCAATGGCGTGCAGATTGGCGCCCATGCCCGCAAGCTGGTCGACAACGATGTGATCCAGCTCGCCGGCGTGAAGATGGGCTTCTTCGAGGGCTGAGGGCTGAGGCCCGCGGCCGGCGCCGCCTAACGCAGCACGCCCTCGGCGTAGGCGTCGGCGGCGTAGTTCGAGAAGCGGCTGTACTGCCCCTGGAAGGTCAGCAGAAAGGTGCCAATCTCGCCGTTGCGGTGCTTGGCCATGTCGATCTCGGCGATGCCGCGCTTGGTGGTGTTCTTGTCGTACACCTCCTCGCGGTAGATCAGCAGAATCATGTCGGCATCCTGTTCAATAGCGCCACTTTCACGTAAATCCGACATCACCGGCTTTTTCTCGGTGCGCTGCTCGACGCCGCGATTGAGCTGCGAGAGCGCGATGACCGGGATGGCCAGCTCCTTGGCCAGCGCCTTGAGACCGCGCGAAATCTCGGCGATCTCGGTAGCGCGATTTTCCTTGGTGCCCGGCACCTGCATGAGCTGCAGGTAATCGACCACCACCAGGTCGAGGCCATGCTCGCGTTTCACGCGCCGCGCCCGAGCCCGCAGTTCGGTCGGCGTCAACGCTGGCGACTCATCGATGAAGATGCGCGCCTCCGACAGCTGACTGGTCGCTGCCGTGACCCGCACCCAGTCTTCATCCGATATCTGCCCGCTGCGGATCCCGTTGAGCGGCACCCCGCCGATGGAGCTGAGCATGCGGGTCAGCAGCTGCTCGGAGGGCATTTCCATGCTGAAGATCGCCACCGAAGCCCTGGTGCCCGGATGCACGGCGGCATATTCGGCAATGTTCATCGCCAGTGTGGTCTTGCCCATCGAGGGTCGGCCGGCCACGATCACCAGGTCGCCGGGTCGCAGGCCACCGGTCTTGCGGTCGAAATCGGTAAAGCCCGTGGCCAGTCCGCGCAGCGCGTTCGGATTGGTGTGCCACTCGTCAATGCGATCGATCAGCGCGGGCAGCAGCACGTTGACGCGGACCGCGCCTTCGCGCCGGCCGGTGCTCTGCTCGGCAATGGCGAATACCTGGCGCTCGGCCTCATCGACCAGATCGCGCGCCGAGCGGCCATCGCTGGCCAGGGCGGCGCTGGTGATCTCCCGGCCAGCGTGAATGAGTTTGCGCAGCAGCGAGCGCTCGCGCACGATCTGCGCATAGGCGCGCACGTTGGCGGCGGTGGGTGTATCGCGAGCCAGGCTGCCGAGATACGCGAGGCCGCCGGCATCGGCGAGGCGCCCGTGGCGCTCGAGCTGCTCCGCGGTGGTGACCACATCGGCGGGCCGGCTCTGCGTGATGAGTTCGGCAAAGGCGGTGAAGATCAATCGATGGTCGGGCCGATAGAAATCATCGGCCACCACCATGTCGCCCACCTGGTCCCAGGCGGGCGGGTCGATCAGCAGGCCACCGAGCACCGCCTGCTCGGCTTCGACGGAATGCGGTGGCGTGAGCGGTTCGGTCATCAGCTGTGATCGCGCTTGCAGCCCGCAGCCGTCCGCCCTGCCGCCGGCCCCGCCGTCTAGGCCTGTTCTTCGGCGACGATGGTCACCGAGAGCATGACTTCAACGTCGGTATGCAGATGCAGCGTGACCTGATGCTCGCCCACGGCGCGCAACGGGCCAGCCGGCAGGCGCACTTCACTGCGACTGAGCGCGAACCCAGCCGCCGTGCAGGCCTCGGCGATATCGGTGGTGCCGACCGATCCGAACAGCTTGCCTTCGCTGCCCGCCTTGGCGGTGATGTTCAGGCGGAATTCCGCCAGCGCCGCGGCGCGACGCTGCGCACCACCGAGCTCTTCACCGGCGGCCTTTTCCAGCTCGGCGCGGCGCACTTCGAAGCGCGCCACATTGGCTGCGGTCGCCAGCGTCGCCTTGCCGGCCGGCAGCAGGAAATTGCGGCCGTAGCCGCTCTTGACGCTGACCCGATCACCAATGGTGCCGAGGTTGGCTACTTTCTGCAGAAGAATGACGTCCATGGCGCAACCTCAATGTTGATCGGTGTAGGGCAGCAGCGCCATGAAGCGCGCGCGCTTGATGGCGGTAGCCAGCTGGCGCTGATAGAAGCTCTTGGTGCCGGTGATGCGGCTGGGCACGATCTTGCCGGTCTCGGTAATGTAGTTCTTGAGGGTGCCGAGATCCTTGTAGTCGATCGAGGTGACTTTATCGGCCGTGAAACGGCAGAATTTCTTGCGGCGTACGAAGCGTGAAGTATTCATTGATTTGTTCCTGGATGAAGTCCTGGGCGGCGCGAACCGGACCTATGCATTGAGGTTGAGCGAATCGTCGTCGTCGCCCATGTCGTCGCGATCGCGACGCGCCTCGTTTTCATCTTCGCCTCGCGCCATGGGCGAGGGTTCGGTCACCGCTGCATCCATGCCGACCACCAGATGACGCAGCACCGCATCGCTGAAGCGGAACGCGCCGGTCAGTTCACTCAGGGTTTTCTGATCACATTCGATGTTCATCAGCACGTAGTGCGCCTTGTGCACCTTGCTGATCGGGAAGGCCAGCTGGCGGCGGCCCCAGTCTTCAAAGCGGTGCACCTGGCCGCCGCCGGCGGCAATCATGCCGCGGTAGCGCTCGACCATCGCCGGAACCTGTTCGCTCTGATCCGGATGGACCAGAAATAGAACTTCATAATGCCTCATGATTAACTCCCTATGGGTGTGCCCCGTGGCTGGATGAGGCCGCCCGTCTGAGGCATCAGGCAGTGCGGCAAGGAGAAGCCTGAAATTCACCCTTGCGGGCGGGTCAGGCTGCCAAAAAAGGCCGGCAAGGATACTCGAAAGGCACCCCCATAAGCAACGATCGCTCGCCGCGCTAGCCGCGCTGTCGCAGCGCCTCGTAGAGCAGCATGCCCGCGGCCACCGAGACATTGAGGCTCTCGACCGCCCCCAGGGCGGGCAGCCTCGCCAGCCAGTCACATTGGCGCCGGGTGAGCTCGCGCAGCCCCGCACCCTCCGCCCCCATCACCAGGCAGCGCGGGCCGGTCAGATCGACGGCCGAGGCGGGCTGCGGGGCCAGGGCGTCAGCCCCCACGATCCACAGGCCGGCATCCTTGATGATCTGCAGGCAACGCGACAGGTTGGTGACCGTGACCACCGGCGTGCTCTCGGCGGCGCCCGCCGCCACCTTGCGCGCCGTGGCGTTGAGCGTAGCCGCGCGATCGCGCGGCACGATGAGCGCCAGCACGCCGCAGGCGTCGGCCGTGCGCAGGCACGCGCCCAGGTTGTGCGGATCCTGCACACCATCGAGCGCCAGCAACAGCGGATTCTTCGCCGCGGCCAACAGCGCGTATAGACCGTCTTCACTGAGTGCGGCGAGCGGCTCGATCTCGGCCACCACGCCCTGATGCGCCACTTCGCCAACCAGGGATTTCATACGCGCAGCATCGATGCGCTCCAGGGGCCGACGCGCGCTGGCGGCGAGCGCCTCCAGAGTGGCCGCGCGCTGATCGTCGCGCCCGCGCTGCAGATAGACACGCAGCACCCGCTGCGGCGCGCGCGTCAGCAGGGCACTCACCGTGTGTATGCCGTAGACCCGCTCCATGGCTGTGCTCAGCTGGCCGCCAGGTCCAGATCAACCAGGCCTTCCACCGGATTGACCGAGATCACCTGGACGCGCAGCCGCATGCCCGGCGCAAAGCGCCGGCCGGTACGCTTGCCGTGCCACTGGCCGCCGTCGCGCGTCATCACGTAGTCATCGTCGCTCATGGCGTTCATGTGCAGCAGCCCGTCGACGTTGACTTCGAGCAGTTGCACGAAGCAGCCGAACTCGACCACCGTGGTGATCAGGCCCTCAAAGGTCTGGCCGACGCGATCACGCAGGTAAGCGCATTTGAGGAAATTATTCACGTAGCGATCGGCTTCATCGGCGCGCTTCTCCAGACGCGAGAGCTCGGCGCCGATGCCGGCGAGCGAAACCTGATCGGCCGAAGAATCGCGCGGCGCGAGACCCAGGCCGGCGCGCAGCGCGCGATGCACCAGCAGGTCCGGATAGCGGCGGATGGGCGAGGTGAAATGTGTATAGGATTCGGCGGCGAGCGCGAAGTGGCCTTCGTTCTTCTCCGAGTAGCGCGCCTGTTTGAGCGAGCGCAGCATGAGGAATGAGAGGATGCGCTCCTCGGGCGTGCCCGCGATCTTCTCGGTGAGCTTCTGGTACATGCGCGGAGTGATGTGGACCTCCTTGGGGATCTCGATCTGCTGCGGGTTGCGTCCGGTGCCGT
>JAYTUZ010000163.1:0-13984 GCA_043744295.1 Gammaproteobacteria bacterium
AAGCCGAACCGGTCCTTTTCTGCACTGATCTGCACCCTCCCGGCGCTCATCGCGCTGAGCGGCTGCGCTCATCAGCCTCGCGCGTCCAGGGAAGTCGGCGCCGTCACGGCGATTGCGCCGGTGGCCAGCGCGCAGCCTGAGGCACTCGCCAGCCCCATCCTTGACCCGGCGACTGCCGCCAGTGTCGCCACTGACGCGGCCGCCCAGGCCAGCGCCACCGAGGCGCCGGCCAATCCGGCCGACCACTCACTGGTTGCACCCCCGCCGGGCGATCTGTTCGTTCGCCTGCGCGCCGGTTTCAAGCTTGAAGACGTGGACCAGGGTGGCATTGACCGCGAACAGAACTGGTTTGCGAATCATCCCGATTATCTCGAGCGCGTCTGGGGTCGGGCCGGGATGTACCTGCACTACATCGTCGGCGAACTCAATCAACGCTCCATGCCTCTGGAACTGGCCTTGCTGCCGGTGGTCGAGAGCGCCTTCGAACCCTATGCCTATTCGCGCGCGCGGGCCTCGGGCCTGTGGCAGTTCATTCCGGGCACCGGCTCGCTCTACGGGCTCAAGCAGGACTGGTGGTATGACGGCCGGCGCGATGTCGTGGCCTCGACCCGTGCGGCACTGGATTACCTGCAATCGCTCCACGATCAGTTTGATGGCGACTGGCTGCTGGCCATTGCCGCCTACAACTGCGGCGCCGGCAACGTACAGCGGGCCGTCAGCCGCAATCTGCGCGCCGGCAAACCCATCGATTTCTGGCACCTCAAGCTGCCCACCGAAACCCGCTCCTACGTACCCAAACTCCTGGCCATGCGCCGCATCGTTGCGGACCCTGCCAGCTTCGGCCTGGAATTCAGCCAGATTCCCGATGAGCCTTATTTCACGCAGGTCGCGACCGGTGGCCAGATCGACATGCAGGTGGCCGCGGAAATCGCCGGCATCCCCAAGACCGAGCTGTATGAACTGAATCCGGCTTTTCACCGCTTCGCGACCGATCCGGCCGGGCCGCACATGCTGCTGGTGCCGACGGAATTCGCCGATGGCCTGGAACAGACCTTGCTCAGCCTGACGCCAGAGCAACGACTGCGCGCTGCGGCTTATGAAGTGCGCCGCGGCGATACCGTGGCTTCGATCGCCAAACAGTTCTCGACCACACCTGCTGTGGTGCGCGAGCTCAACGGCATGGGCACCGAAGACAAGCCCGTGATTGGTGGCTGGCTGCATGTGCCCTCTTCCGATGTCATCCTGCCCGAGAAGGCCGCGCGCGCTGCAGCGCTGTTCGACCGGCCGGGACGCATGGGCGGACGGCGCAGTGCCCGGGCTGGCGTGCACGTCGTGCGCCGCGGTGACACCCTCTATGGCATCGCCCTGCGCATGGGCACGAATGTGCGCACGCTGGCGCGCCTGAACAATATGGAGGTCGGCGACACACTGCGCGCCGGCCAGCATCTGGTGGTCTCGAGCCGCGCGGGGCGCGACCCAGCTTCCAGGGGCTCGCGCGCCAGCGCGCCGGGCAGCGGCCGTCAGGTTACTTACACCGTCCGGCGTGGCGACACCCTGTACGGCATCGCGCGCCTCCTGCAGGTTACGGTACGCGATCTGTTGGGGTGGAACACCACCGTCTCGAGTAACGCGCTGCGACCCGGCCAGAAACTCGTGGCCTTCGTCGCTTCGCGCGGCTAAGAAACAAGCTTTCCTTAAGAGGGGTTCAAGCGCATGGCTATGCTGACGGGCAAACGCGCCCTGATTGTGGGCGTCGCCACCGATCGCTCCATTGCCTGGGGTATCGCCCAGGCCATGCACGCGCAGGGCGCGGAACTGGCCTTCACTTATGCGGGCGAGAAGTTCAAGGAGCGGGTCGAGCCGCTGGCTGCGTCGCTGGGCTCGAAGATCGTGATGCCGCTCGATGTCACCGACGATGCCCAGATCGATGCCACCTTCGCCCAGCTCAAGCGCGACTGGGGCCAGCTCGATATCCTCGTGCACGCCGTCGCTTACGCGCCGCGCGAGGCCATCGAGGGCAGTTTCTCGGCCAACACCAGCCGCGAGGCGTTTCGCATTGCCCACGATGTATCGAGCTACAGCCTGACCGCGCTGGCGCGCGCCGCGGTGCCGCTGATGGCCGGACGGCCGGGCGCCATCCTGACGCTCAGCTACCTCGGCGCGGTGCGCTCGATCCCGAGCTACAACGTCATGGGCCTCGCCAAGGCCAGCCTGGAGGCCAACGTGCGTTTCCTGGCCGCAGATCTCGGACCGCAGGATATACGCGTGAATGCGATTTCCGCCGGGCCGATCAAGACGCTGGCGGCGGCGGGCGTCGGCGGGTTTCGCAAGATGCTCGCGCAGGTGGCGCGGATTGCCCCGCTGCGCCGCAATGTCTCGACGGAAGATGTCGGCAATGCCGCCACGTTTCTCTGCTCCGACATGGCGCGTGGGATTACGGGCGAGATCTTGTACGTCGACAATGGGTTCAGCACTGTGGGCATGGCGTTCCCGGAGACCAGCGGCGCGGAGTAGGTGGCGCGTTTGCGAGCGGGTGCGCGGCAAGTGGTGCCCGCCGTCGCTCCACGAAATTCGCTTTGGGCGGGCACCACTTGCCGCGCGCCCCCTCGCAAACGTATCACCCTGCTTCACGCCGGACGTTGGGAAGACATGCCCATGACAACGTGCGAGGACTGACGACGTCGCATTGCGCGGCTAAGCGCGCCCTGGCACATTCCTGACCCCGTCGCGGCGGTGAACACTTGCGAGCGTGGCGGGCAGGGCGTGGCGCCCTCAATTATTCAGCGCGCCCGCGTTGATCCACGACTTGACCTGATCGATCGTCGCCTGACTGAGATAAGGTCCGCCCAGTGGCATGCGCGCTCCGTTGCCGACGCCTTGGGTACCCTCGAGCTTCTGAATGAGGTAGCTGTTGGCCGCATCGCCAGGGTTGACACGCTTCAGAGCCGGCTGTTCGATGCTCGATACGTCTACCAATGCGGCGAAGGTGCTGCCGGCGCGCAGATCCTGAATGCCCGGCAGTCCGTTCCCGGAACCTGGAGTGCCATTGTGGCAACCGGAGCAGATCGGCGTGAAGATCGACGTTTGTAGCTGGGTGAGAGTCGCGGCTGCGGGGGCGACATTCGCGACCGTCACGGTCATGGCAGGGGAAGTAGCCACGTTGCGATTGGCGTCACTGGCCACGGCGGTTAGCGAGAAACTGCCGTTGGCGACCGTGGTCGTATCCCAGCTGACTGAGCAAGGCGACGCTGTGCAGACGGTGAGCGAAGTGCCGTTGGCAAACAGCTCGACCCTGGCGATCGCGATGGGGTCCGTGGCGGTCGCCGTGACCGTTACCGTGCCTGAGACGCTGCCGGCCGCCGGCGCGGTTACCGCGACCACAGGCGGCGCGCCCAGTACCGGCGGCGCAGGCCCGAGGTCGATGCGGCCATACTCGCCATTCACTTCGTTGTTTGGTCCCGCAGCGTAAAAGAGCGTGTCGCGCGGCTGGTTGACGGCATCGTTGCCGAACACGATTGCCCACAGGCCCGGCACTGCAAAGGCACCACCTGCGGAGTCGGCAATGGTGCCGAGATAGGCGCCGCTCGCCACATCAAAGCCATTGATCTTGCCGTCGCCAAAATTCCCGACCAGCAGCGCATTACTCAGCGTGCCGAAATTCGCTGGCGCCAGCGCGATGCCCCATGGAGCGTTGAGCCGGCCCCCAGTCGGGACGAATTGCCTGATGAACTGGCCATTCGTGTCATAGATGTCCACGAGCCCAAGCCCGGCACCGTTGACGTTGTCGTTGCTCGGAGGCGTATCCTGCTTCGCATAACTGACATAGATCTGTGTCGCGCCGGCAGCTCCGGTCTTGAGCGCCTGGATGCCGAATGGCGCATAGCCGGCTGGCAGATTCGGATCGCTGAAGGTGAAGCTCGTGCCCGAGGGCGTCTGCCTGGCAAAGCTCGCGTTGAAGACATCGACCTTGCCATTGTGAAAGTCCGTCGCATAGAGAAAGTTGCCGCTGCCGTTGCTGGCCATGGCCAGGCCCTTGTATACGGCGCCGTCGGTCGCGGTATAGACCGTGATCGCATTGCTCGGGTCGGCGCTCGAGGACCAGCCGGCCAGCATCCCGCCTTCGCCGACGAAGATGAAACGTGCGGCGCCGGAGTTTGCGCCCGAGCTCACGACGAAATCGCTCGAACCATTGAAGATGATGCCGGTCGGATCGAACGAGACGGCGCCACCCGGGGGCAGACTCACCACCAGCGCCTGCGCCGTGCCGTTGCCGTTGTAGAGTGTGGAGGTTTCGCTATGGTTGTTCGCCACCCAGGAGGGAGAGGTCGGCCCGAAGGCGATGCCCCATGCGTTGACGAGGTTGGTATCTGTCGTTACGGCACCAACACCCGCCGTGTCGGCGACCAGTTTGGTGGCTGAAAACGCGCTCGGCGCCGTAACGGTCAGGGCAGCGGACTTCGTCACGTTGCCGCCGTAGGCCCCACCGCCCGCACAGGTCAAGGTATAAGTCGCGGTGCCCAACGCGGCTGGGGTCACCACACTGGTGCCGGAGGCCGCCACGGTGCCAGACCAGGCGTCGCTCGCGGTGCACGCTGAGCCGGTGCTGGAGGACCAGCTCACCGTTGCGCTCCGTCCAAGCACAATGCTGCCCGGAGCGACTGAGATCGTCAGGGTGGGCGGCGGCGGAGGCATGCTGCCACCGCCGCCATAGCCGCCGCCGCCGCAGGCAGCCAGCACCAGGGCACAAGCGGCCGCGGCGATTGATATTCTTTGCATGCAGTGCACGGTATTCATGTGTGATCTCCCCAACGATTGCCTTGCGGTATCAAGTGGGTACCAGCGGCCGCACTGCAGGTTCATGCTGCACGCTCAATTACAGGTAGCCGTGCAGCTCGACAAACACGGCCTGGCGGTTCTGCGAGTCGTTCTGCGGAATGCCGCGGTAGCGGCGCAATCCGGCGCGCAACTGCAGGAATGGCAGCGGCGTGATCTCGTACACCGCGCTCCAGCGGGTGAACTGATCCTCGGGAACAGCGCGATCCGGGTCCTGGTATTCCGCCGTGAACTTGAGGTTCTGACCCCGGTGCAGCGCCCAGTCGAGTTCGCCGAGCGCGGCCAGCATGGTGCGCGCGCCCTCTGCAAAACCATCATCACGAACCAGATCGAGCTCGCCCAGCCAGGCGACCGGTCCGGTACGCAGCCCGGCAAACAGGCCGCCGAGACGCCGATTGCCGCTACCGGTGCTGGTGGCGGAGGCCGCGGCGCCGAGCCGATACCCGCTCTGCACCCAGACGAACTGCCCAGTGATCTGATGGCGCGAAGCGGCGCTGGCATTGCCGATGTCGTTCGAGTAAGCCAGCTGCGCCGACCAGTTGGCCCGCTCGAATCCCAGCTCAACACCGGTGTCGGGCGTAGTCATGCTGATGCCGCTCAGCACACGCACGAAGGCCGTCTGGTCCTGCAGGCGAAAGCCGAACGGCAGGTAGAACTTGCCGCCCTTGAGATACCAACCGTGAGACGCATCATTCACGCGCACATAGCCCTCGAATTCCTGCGATCGGCCCGGGGCGAGTTGTTCATCGAGATAGAGGCCGAGCCGTTCTGGAATGAGCGCGATATCCGCGTACAGCCGCAACTGCTCCAATTGCCGCTGCTCCTGGGTCGGGTTGTGGGGCACCTGGGTGCGGATCCAGCTGGCGCGCGCGTCCAGACCGGCGCGCAGCGAGCCGACGAGCTTGCCGCTCCAGGTGGGAAAGCCCGGCGGCAGTGTGCGGGCGGGCAGCACGTTCTCGGAAAAGATGACGCCAAAGTCGTTGCGCAGGCCGCCGCCGGTGGGATTGACGTGGCAGGCCACGCACTTGTAGCCATTTTGAATCGCGAGGTAAGGCTCGGCCACTGCCGTGAACGGCGCGATCAGGCCAGCAGCCGCAACCGCCAGCAACGCCAGCGTTGCGCAACCACGCTTCACGGTGCCACCGCCACATCGAACTCGGTGACGACCGTCGCGCCACCGTTGTCGATGCCGCCGCCCATGAGCTTTGCGCCGCTGATGCTCGAGAGTGCGCTGCGCGTGACGCCGCCGACCAGGAGCCGATAGTGGCGGCCGCCCGTGAGCACAGCAGCCGGCTGTACTATCAAGGTGCGCGGATTGCCGAGTGGCACGGAAGCGCTGGCCGGCAGGAAGTCAATCGGTCCACGCCCGCCGTTCGGCGTCGCCTCCAGATGCACGGAGCTCGCATCGATCTGCGTCTGGTCCAGCTCCTGGCTGAAGGCGATGACGATGCGCGCCGGCGGCGTGTCCAGCAGATCGCCGGCGGCAGGCACCACGGACAGGACCGCGAAGCCCGCGCCGAGCCCGCTCGCGGCTGCACCGGGCAGCGCGCCATCGCTGATCCACTGGCGGATGACGGCGATGGTGGCCGCGGGGAGCGGCGGACCGCCGAAGGGCATCTGCGCGCCGACCGCGGCGTGACCTTCGAGTTTCTGCACGATGTAGCTGTTGGCCGGATCGCCCGGCTTTACCCGCAGCAACGCCGGCACTTCCGCACTGGCCACGCCCACCAGCTGGCTGTAGCTGTTGGGTGCATCGAGGTGCAGACCCTGCGGGGCGTTGCTGCCGGCGTGGCAGGTCGTACAGATCGGTGTGAATACGTTGCGCTGTATTGAATCGAAGTCCGCAGTCAGCACGCCGCCACCCGTGCCACCGGGCGCCAGTGGCCGCCCGCCCCGGTCCAGGCCCTGGCCGTTTCCGGAACAACCCACGAGCCCTGCCGTCATCAGGACAAGCAAACACCATGTCGGCACTGGATTCGAAGTCAAGCCGCTACTCTCGCAGTCAGTTTGCGAGTAGGTACGGTGGCGCAGTGCGAAAGTTCAATGCAGCATCCGCTGGCAGCGCGCAGATGCTTCTATACAATCCACCCTGACATGAATGACAACAGTGAAATTTCCGACAGGTGCCGGCGTCTGCCTGGCGCCGCAGCAGTGCTGCTGCTATGTCATTCATTGACTGCCGGCGCCGCCAGCGTGCAGGGTTCCATCGCCGCTGCCAGCGATTACGTGCTGCGCGGTGTGTCGCACAACCAGGGCGAGCTGGCGCTGCAGGGCGATCTGCAGCTGCGCTTCGCTCAAGGCTGGTCGGCGGGAGTCTGGGGTTCGCAGCTGCAGTTGCAGCCGGGCCAACACACGCTGGAGTTCGACGCCTACCTGCAATGGCGACACGCCTTGAGCGCAGATCTCGATCTGGCATTGAGCGCGACGCACTACAGCTATCCGGATGATCCGCGTCCGATCAGCTATGACTACGACGAACTGGCCGTGTCGCTGGCGTGGCGCGATCAGCTCTATGCCACCGCGAGCTGGTCGCCGCGCGTCAATTTGTTTACCAGCTATGGTTACCAGCTCGAACCCAACCGGCGCGTCCTTGACCTCGAGCTCGCCGTGCATCGCGGGCTGAGCGCTCACCTGGAAGCCCTGGCCGGGGTGGGTTTTTACGACCCGATAGGCGTTGACTACGCCTCCTATACCTACGGCAGCGCGGCCCTGGCCTGGCATTATGGCAAGTGGCGGGCGGAACTGGCCTGGATCGCCGTGCAGGGCGCCGACCATCGCTGGTACAGCCAGGGCGAGGCCGGTGGGCCGCTCACCCTGTCGGTCGCCTGGAGTTTTTGAAGCCCTCTGAACCGTGGCCCCCATCCTGGGTACTTACCGCTGAAAGGCCCAATATCATGACCATGACAGCGCCCATCAGCCAGCTGCAACAGCTCCGTGAAGACGCTGATCGCCGCCTGCTGGCCAAGGTTGCGGCGCGCGATCGCGAGGCCTTTCGCGAGCTGTACATCATCTACCACCGGCGCCTGGCCCGATTCCTGATGCGGCTCACGCGACGCTATGAACTGGCCGAAGAGATCATCAATGACACGCTCATGGTCGTGTGGCGCAAGGCCGGCGAGTTCCGCGGTGATTCGCGGGTCTCCACCTGGATCATGGGCATCGCCTACCGGCGCGCGCTCAAGACACTGCGTAGCCGCGCCAACCAGGTACACGACACGGTGCCGATTGAAAACGAGCCCCTGGTGGCGCCCGACGAGTTGGGCGAGGCGGAGCTGGGTGAGTGGATCCTGCTGGCGATGCAGCAGCTGCCGACCGACCAGCGCCTGGTGATCGAGTTTGCCTACGGCTATGGCCACTCATGTGAGGAAATTGCCTTGATCATGGATTGCCCCATCAATACCGTAAAAACGCGCCTGTTCCACGCCCGCGAGAAATTGCGGACTTCCCTGCCGGGGTTGGCCGGCGCTGAGCCCATGCCATGAGCGAGCACGAGCGCGCTGCCGAACTGCTGACCTGGCAGGTGATCGGTCGCCTGGGCGGTGACGATCTGGACTGGCTGCTCGCTCACCTCGAGGACTGCGCGCACTGTCGCGCCGAGCAGCGGGCCCAGCGCCGCATTCGCGATGCCGTCGCTTCGCAACCGGTAATCGAGTTCGCGCCGCAGGCCTCGTTCAACCGTCTCTGGCAGCAGATTGAATCCGACGCCAGTATCGATAACCCGCCCGCGGCTGCGGGCTCGCCGAGCGGGAGGCTGCGCGGCGCGCGTGCCCATGGCTGGCTGAAGACCCTGGTGGCGGCACAGGCCGGCGCTATTGTCCTGCTCGGCGGAGCATTGTGGCAATGGCAGCATCGCCCTGTTGCCGCGGACTACCGCACGGTGAGCACGCCGGGCGCGGCGCCCAGCGCTCGCTTTGAGATCAAAGTCATCTTCGCCGATCAGATGCGGGTCGCCGACCTGAAGGGCATTCTCGCCACCACCGACCTGCTGATCGCTTCGGGCCCCAACGCCGCGGGCGTATACACGCTGATCAGCGCCGCGGCGGATACCCGCGAGGCGGCCCAGGCCGCATTACCGCGCCTGCGCGCCGATCCGCGCGTGCGTTTTGCCGAATTGAACTCTCATGACGCTTATGTCCCCCGGGCCAGGTAATCGGTGGCTGGCGCCGGTGCTCGCGGCTGCGCTGCTGTGCGGCTGCGCGACGCCCGGAGCGCCACAGGAAACCTCGCTCGCCGCCGCCTCGCGCAGCGACGAGACGCGCTTCATCGTCCTCGCGGTCAGCAACGATCCCGCCGCCAATATGCGCTCCGGCGGCACCGCGCGCGGCTACGGCGCCGGCAGTGACTATGTCGTCAGTGATAGCGCGCGCCGCGCGCTGCGCGCCGTGGCGAATCAGTATCGCCTGCGCTCGGTGGCGGCCTGGCCCATCACGCTGCTGCACCTGCAGTGTGCCGTGTTTGCGATTCCGGAGAATGCCACGCGCACCGAATTGCTGGCCCAATTGCAGCAGGACAATCGGCTGGCTCTGGCCGAAGCGCTGCAATCCTATGCCTCGCAAGGCACTGTGCAGGCGGCGAGCACTGCTGATCCCTACGCCAGCGTGCAGGTCGGCAACGAGCGCATGTCCATAGCGGCCGCTCACCGCCTGTCTACCGGCCGCGGCGTGCGCATCGCGCTGATCGATACCGGAGTGGATGCCAGCCACCCTGACCTGCGTGGCCGCGTGGTGGCCCAGCGCAATTTTGTCGATGGCGATGCGCTGCAATTCGAGCGCGATCGCCACGGCACGGCGGTGGCGGGCGTTATTGCAGCCAACGCCGGCAACGGCGCCGGCATCGTCGGCGTCGCACCCGAAGCGCAGCTGCTGGCACTGAAAGCCTGCTGGCAGGTGCAGCCGGGGCGCGATGAGGCGCGCTGCAATTCCTTTACGCTGGCGCAGGCCCTGGCCAGTGCCGTGGAGCTGAAGGCGCAGATCATCAACCTGAGCCTCAGCGGGCCACCCGACCCGCTGCTCGCTGCGCTCGCCGCACAGGCGATACGCAAGGGCATTGTGATCGTCGGGCCTGGCGCACTCACGCCTTCGTTTCCTGGCGGCCTGACGCAGGTGCTGGGCGTGGCACGCTCGGAGGATCGAAACGTCGCCGCCAACCTGCTCCAGGCTCCCGGCCGTGACGTGCTGACGCTGGCCCCGGGTGGCGAGTACGGTTTTTCCTCGGGCAGTTCAATCTCAACCGGCGAAATCACCGGCATCGCCGCCCTGCTGCTGGCGCGCAACGCCAGGCTCGACACCGGCCATCTGCATCGCCTGCTCGATACGGCGAGCGACTCGCGTGACACCACCAGCGGCCCCAGCCGGGCGGTCAATGCCTGCCGGGCCGTCGCGAGCCTGGTGCCCGGCGCCAACTGCGAAGCGATGGCCGCCCGCTGACGCATTGACAGACCGGCCTGAATTGGCTCTTATTCGGGATTCATCCGGAGAATCCACGCAATGAGCCGCATCGTCTATCTGCTCAACGGCCCAAACCTGAATCTCCTCGGCAAGCGCGAGCCGCATATCTACGGCCACCAGAGCCTGGCCGACGTTGAAACTGACTGCCAGCGCATGGCCGAAGAGTTGCTCCTGCAGCTTGAATGCCACCAGAGCAACGCCGAGCACGAACTCATCGACTGGATCCAGCAGGCGCGCGAGTGCGCCGGCGGCATTATCATCAACCCCGCATCGCTGTCGCACACCTCGATCGGCATCGCGGACGCCCTCGCCGCCTGCGCCATTCCGATTGTCGAAGTGCACATCTCGAACATCCATAAGCGCGAGGCGTTTCGCCATCACTCGCATGTGTCCAGTGTTGCCTCGGGGGTCATTGTCGGGTGCGGGACGCAGGGGTACCTGCTCGCGCTGCGGCGGGTGGCGCAGCTTATGGACGAAGCCAAGAGTTAGAGCGTGAGTTTATGGGTGCATGGGTGGCGCGCGGGCTAGGATGCTTGCCCGCCGTCGCTCCACGATATTCGCTTTGGGCGGGCAAGCATCCTAGCCCGTGCGCCACCCACGCTCTCATTAATTGACGAGATAGCGTTGGCGTCGCCCATTGGGGGCTGCGCCCAACCCACGTAACACGAAATCGATCGACCTTCATGTCGTTACCGACGTCGCGCAGCGTTAAGAAGAACTGCGCCCCCGCAACAGTTCAGCTACGAGTCGGCGACGGGTGGGTGACGGGTGGGTGCTGAGGGTTGCCCGCCCAAAGCGAATATCGTGGAGCGACGGCGGGCAACCCTCAGTGCCCGCGCGGCACCCGCCTGTCGCCTACGCTACGCGCCGCCGTACTAATTGAAGATAGCCAGATTCTTCTTAACCGTGGCGCGGCGCTGCATTTCCGCCATGTAGGCCGCAAGGTCCGCTTCGCGATGCCGTTGGCTGACACGCGACATCAGTTGCTGATCGTTGGCAGGGTTGGAACCCGAGGTGCCCGGCTTGACCGAGATTATCGCGAGTATTGCCGCGCCACCCTCATCCATCGCCAGCGCCTGATAGACCGGCTTGCCATCGGGACTGGGTGCGGCAAAGGCCGCGTCGCGCACCTGTGCGGGCGGCTGCGGGTCGCCGCGGCCAATCAGGGTGGCCGGAGCTGCCGTCGTACCCATGGCCTTGACCACGGCGTCGAAATTGCCGCCTGCGAGCAGCTGCTTCACGGCGGATTCGGCCGCGGCGCGCGCGGCGCGCGTACCCGCTTCCTTGCGCACGGCAGCCTCAACCTCGGCGCGCACCTCGCTCAGTGCCCGTACCTTGGGCAGGTGATGTTCGAGCACCTTGACGATCACCATGCGATCGTCGGCGAGCGCCACCGGGCCGCCGATGCGTTGATCCTTGATGACACTGTCACTGAAGACCAGGCTGGTCAGATCGGCGCTGACGCCCAGGGTGCCGCCGCCACCGCGGGTGTATTCGGTCACCTCGCCCGTGCTCAGGCCGAACTCGGTCGCGAGCGCAGCCAGGTTGCTGCCCGAGCTGGTCTCGAGTTTCAGCTGCAGGCTTTCCTGGCGATTGCCGAAAATCTCGGCGGCACGCTCATGCCGGTAGTCGGCTTCAATGCGGGCATGATCGTCGCTCAGGGTGCGGGCGTGTTCCGCCTGCACTTCAGCCAGGCGGATGATGTGATAGCCGAACTGGGTCTTGACCGGCTCGCTGGTCTCGCCGGCTTTCATGGCAAACAGCCGATCGGCAAACGGCTGCACGTAGGCGCCGCGCAGGGCGAAGCCCAGATCGCCACCCTGACGGGCCGAACCCGGGTCCTGGGAATACTTGCGGGCCAACGCCGAAAAATCTCCGCCGGCGCGTATTTCCGCCAGTACCGACTGCGCCTTCTTCAGCGCTGCCGCGTCGGCAGCAGCGTCCTTGGGGGCGGCCACGGTGATGAGCACGTGGCTGGCGCGCCGCTTCTCCGCCTCAACATAGCGGCTCTGGTTCTGTTTGTACCAGGCCTCCAGGTCCGCAGGAGTCATGCTCAAGGAGGCAGCGACGCTGTCGAGACGCAGCTCGGCGTACTGCAGGCGCACCGATTCCTTGCTCAGGTAATCTTCACTGTGGGCCTGGTACCAGCTCTGCAACATGGCATCGGAAATGCTCACGGCGGAGCTGTAACGCGCCAGCGGCAGCAGTGCGTAACGCACTTCGCGCTGTTCGTTTTCAAGCATAAAGGCATGCTTGATCTCTGAATCGGTGAGGAAATCACCGATCTGCAGACTCTGTTCGAGTTGACCGACCTGCAGCGAGTTGCGCAGCTGAGTCTCATAGCCGGCAATAGTCATGCCCACCTGCGCCAGCATGCCCCTGGCCGCCACTTCGTTGAATTTGCCATCCACCTGGAAGGACGGTTCACCGCGGTAGGCCGTGAGCAAGGCGGCGTCGCTGACGCGAAAGCCGCGCTCATTCGCGCGCTGGCGCAGCAGCGTGCTGCGCGTGTACTGATCGAGCAGCTGTTCCTGAAGCGTGCTGCGTACGCCGGCGGGAATTTCCGCCTTGACCTGCTGCTGGTACTGCGACTGGCGTTCCTGCCAGGCCTGCTGCAGGGTGGCGGATGGAATCTCCTCACCGTTGATCTTGAGCCCGTATTTGGGCGTACCCACGGTCAGGTCGACAATGCCGTAGGCCCCCCATAACGCGAACACCAGGATCAGCAGTCCCAGCAGGGCATACGCCAGCCAGCGCTGGGTTTTTAAAGTGTCACCGATGTTTTGCAGCATATTTGTATAAATGGCGGAGCGGACGGGACTCGAACCCGCGACCCCCGGCGTGACAGGCCGGTATTCTAACCAACTGAACTACCGCTCCGCTGAAATGGTGGGTGCTGAGGGGATCGAACCCCCGACATTCGCCTTGTAAGGGCGACGCTCTACCAGCTGAGCTAAGCACCCGAAATCAGCGTGTCAGGGCATCACCCCTAAGCAAAAAGGCGGCGCATTCTAAGTTATTGAACCGGCAGATGCCAGCTGCCAGTTAATGGGCCTGCACCGACTTGCTGGCACGCGCCCGGGGGCGGCGCACGGGCTTGGGGACGGTGCCCGCGAGCGCGACCTGCACCAGCGGCGTCGGCCGCGCAGTCAGCGCGATTTCCAGCACTTCGTCGATCCAGCGGACCGGGCGGATATCGAGTTTGCCCTTGATGTTGTCCGGGATCTCGACCAGGTCTTTCTTGTTCTCTTCCGGGATCAGCACGATGGCAATGCCGCCGCGCTGCGCCGCCAGCAGCTTCTCCTTCAGGCCACCGATCGGCAGCACCTCACCACGCAGCGTGATCTCGCCGGTCATGGCCACATCCGAGCGCACCGCAATGCGCGTCAGCGCCGAAACCAGCGCCGTGCACATGCCGATACCCGCGCTGGGGCCGTCCTTGGGGGTGGCGCCCTCGGGCATATGCAGGTGGACATCGTTCTTCTGGTAGAAATCAGGCTCGAGCCCCAGCACGTCGGCGCGGCTGCGCACCACCGACATCGCCGCCTGGATGGACTCCTGCATCACTTCGCCCAGCTGGCCGGTGTGCTGCAGCTTGCCCTTGCCCGGCACCACGGCAGCTTCAATGGTCAGCAGCTCGCCGCCGACTTCGGTCCACGCAAGGCCCGTGACCTGGCCGACGCGGTTCTGATCTTCAGCCTTGC
>JAYTUZ010000164.1:0-13928 GCA_043744295.1 Gammaproteobacteria bacterium
TGCGACCGCGGCACATTGAAATCCAGATATTTGCCGACAGCCACGGCAACGCGGTGCATCTGTTCGAGCGCGACTGTTCGGTGCAGCGGCGCCACCAAAAAGTTCTGGAGGAGGCGCCCGCCCCGGGCATGGATCTCGAGCGGCGCGCCAGGATGGGCGCAGCCGCACTGGCCGCAGCCCGGGCCGTGGGCTATGTCGGCGCCGGTACTGTCGAGTTCATCGTCGAGCCCGGCGGCAACTTCTATTTCATGGAAATGAATACCCGCCTGCAGGTCGAGCATCCGGTCACCGAGATGATCACCGGGCTCGACCTGGTGGAGTGGCAGCTGCGCGTGGCCTGCGGTGAAGCGCTGCCACTGCGGCAGGACGAACTGGCCATACACGGACACGCGATCGAAGCGCGCCTCTACGCTGAAGATCCGGCGCGCGATTTTCTGCCGGCCACGGGCCGGCTCGTGCACCTGTTGACCCCGCTGCCCAGTGCCTCGGTGCGCATCGATGCGGGCGTCGAGCAGGGCGATGAAATTACTCCTTACTACGATCCGATGATCGCCAAACTGATCGCCTGGGGTGAGACCCGCGAGGCGGCCCGCGAGCGCCTGGCGCTGGCGCTGCAGGAATTTCAGCTGGTGGGTCCGGGCAATAATATTCGCTTCCTCTCCAGACTGATTGCCACCCCGGCTTTCGTCAGCGCCGATCTGGATACCACCCTGATTGAGCGCGAGCACGATCGGCTGTTCGCAAGCGCTCCGGCGGTGCCGGACGAGGCGCTGGCCATTGCTGCCATGCAGATCATCGAACACGATCGCCAGGCGGCGCGGCTGGGCGCCGGCGCCGCGGTCTGGCGCAGCAGTGATAGCTGGCGACTCAATGCGCCGGCGCAGCGGCGGCTGCATTTTCGGGCCTTGGGCCAGGGGTCGGCAGCGGGACCCGATAGAGCCGTGTCCGTGACCGCATCGAGCGCTGGCTTGCAGATGCGATTCGCTGGGGTCACGCTGCACGGGCGCTGCTCAACCACTGGCGCGGGCACAGTCACGATGCGGGTAACGCTCAATGGACATGGCTTTGACGCCAGCGCGGTGATCCGGGGTGCGCGCTGCGAGGTATTTGCGCACGGTGAGCATTTCAGCTTCGAGCATGTGGATCCGCTCGCTCACCTGGGCGTGGAAGAGATTGTTGAAGGTGGTGTACGCGCGCTCATGCCCGGCAGAGTGGTGGCGTTGCTGGTCAAACCCGGCGCACGGGTCGCCAAGGGCGAGCCGCTGCTGATCCTGGAGGCCATGAAAATGGAGCAGAGCCTGTGTGCGCCCGCCGACGGTCAGTGCGTGGCCTTCAACGTTGCAGTTGGCGAACAGGTGACAGAGGGTGCCGAGCTGGTCGAATTCAAGATCGATGCCGCGACGGAGCGGGGTGTCAGTTCAGATTCAGAGGGCAGCATGTAGCCGCTGGTGGGTGTGCCTGGGCCCAGGCGCAGTTGCCGGCCTCGTGGTCCTCAGCGCTTATTGCCGGCACCAGCAGGCTACGGCACCTATAATTGGCATGGATGTGGACGGAGCGTGCGCCATGGATGCCAGTATTGAATAGCAGGGCTGACTGTCCTGGCCGGGCGAACAGCCTGCTGATCGCCGCAGTCGTTGGCGTTTGCGGCCTGTGCGCCTTTGCACTGACACCGGCCAGCGCGGTGGAAGCGGTAGAGGCGAGCGCGCCGAGCCCGGAGCCGCCCGCCAGCGAGCCGCTGGCCGAACCGTTGTCGGAGATATTCATTACGGCGCCCGAGCCGCGCTATGTTGCGCCCACGCGCCGTGATCGCATTGGCCGGATCTGGGCGCCGGTCTATATCAATGGCAAGGGCCCATTCCGCATGGTGCTCGATACCGGCGCCAATCGTTCGGGAGTCATCGCCAGCGTGGCCCAGGCACTGGGACTGGTGCCCGACACCTCATCATCAGTGATGCTGCACGGTGTGACCGGCTCGACGCCGGTTGCCACGATCAAGGTCGATACGCTGCTGGTCGGCGATGTGCTGATCAACGGTACCAGGATGCCCATACTCCCGGACGCGCTGGGTGGTGCCGAGGGCATACTGGGTACGGAAGGGCTGACCGACCGGCGCGTGTTCATCGATTTTCGCCACGATCTCATTATCATTTCGCGTTCGCACAACCAGGCTGCGGCCTCCGGGTTTGTCACCATACCGTTTCACTTTGAACGTGGCCGGCTGCTGGTCGCCGAAGTGGTGGTAGGCAATGTCCGCGCCAAGGCGATCCTCGACACCGGCGGTGAGGTGACGGTGGCCAATCTGGCGATGCGGGAGGCGCTGAGCAAGCGAGCCCGGCGCAATCAGAGTATTGATCAGATCGAAGGCGTGACCAAGGATATCGAGGAAGGCGAGGGCTACGCTCCGCCGCAGATCGCCTTTGGGAGCCTGGAGATCCGCAGCCAGCACATGACCTTTGCCGATATGAATATCTTCAAGCACTGGCGCCTGACTGACGAGCCAGCACTGCTGATTGGCCTAGATGTCATCGGCCTGCTCGATACCCTGATCATTGACTTCAAGCGGCACGAACTGCAGTTGCGCATGCCTCCCGGCTGAGTTTACCTCGCGACCACGTTGCCATCGACGATCTTGACGGCGGCACCCACCGCAAGCTTGGGCTCGGCCGATTCCTTCACGGTAGTTTCAGTGCCGTCGTCGAGACGCACCCTGATTTCGTAGCTGGTCTGCGCGCGCACTTTCTTCTCGAGCTTGTTGCCAAGGTAGGCGCCACCTGCCGCGCCGGCTATCTTCGCAATGGTCTTGCCGTCGCCACCGCCGATCTGATTACCGACCACCAGGCCCGCCAGGCCACCAGCAACCACGCCTATCGCGGTGCCCTTGCCATCTTCCTTGACGGCGGTAATCGCCGTGATGACGCCGCAGGTCGTGCACACCACGATCGGTTCGCGCGCCGGAGCCCTGGTGGCTTGGGGCACTGCCGCTGCGGGCGCGGCAGCAGTTTCGTGGACGGGCTTGCTGGCGGCCTTGCGCACAGTCGGCTTGGGTGTTTCAGCGGGCGCAGGCGTAGTGACCGGCGCGACAACGGCCTCAGGCGCTGGCGCTACCATGGGCTGGGCAGCCGGCGCGGGCGCGGACGTGGCGGGTGGCGGCGCTTCGCTGCAGCCCGCGAGCGTGACGGCTATGCCGGCGCTGACGACCAGCAAAGCTTTGCAAAGTAGTAGTTTTGAATTGCCCATGACCTCTACACTCCAAGAAAATGCCCAGCTGCGCAATCTACCGCAATGCCACAGGAGTGCAATGCCCATCGACCTCAATGTCGCTGCCCACCGACAATTTGCCGGCCGGCTTCCGCTGGCAGTGTTGCAGCTGATCCATCGTGACATGCCATGAGCCGCAGATCGCCAGCGTCGTTTGCGCATGTCGGTGTGAAGCTTGCGCATATCGACCTGGTGCGCGATGGGCGGCGGATTCTGCGCAATCTGCACTGGAACATCGGTCCCGGTGAGCGCTGGGTGCTGCTGGGCGAAAACGGCGCCGGCAAGACCCAGTTGCTGAAGATGCTGGCTGGCGATGTCTGGCCACAACCAGGCAGGCAGGCGCAGCGTGTCTATGACTGGGCCGGCGAGCAATACAGCGAGCCCCTGGGCGTGCGTGAGGAAATTGCCTATCTGGGCGCTGAACGCCAGGACCGCTATCAACACTACCAATGGAATCATTCGGTGCTGGCCGTGGTCGGCAGCGGATTGCAGCGTACCGACATTCCATTGGCGCCGCTCCAGCCCGGGGAGCGGCGCGCGCTGCGGGCGCTGTTGCAGCGCTGCGGCATTGCCACGCTGGCGCAACGTCACTTTCTCTCGCTCTCCTACGGTGAGCGCCGCCTGGTGCTGCTGGCTCGCGCTCTGGCATGGCGGCCGCGACTGTTGTTGCTCGATGAGCCGCTCAACGGGCTCGATGCCGAAAATCGAGAGCGACTGCTGCTGGCGCTGCACTCGCTGCAGCGCCAGCGATTACCGTGGGTATACGCGACGCATCGGCTCGATGAAGTGCCCGCTGGCGCCACGCATCTTGCCGTGCTGAGTGGCGCGCGGTTGCGCACCCAGGCGTGGCCGGCGGCCCGCGGTGCGCTGGCCGGGGCGCATCGGTCGAAGTTGGCGTCACAGGGCCGCAGCGCGGCTGCGAGTCACCGAACCGGGTTGCTGCTGCGATTGGTCAATGCCTGGGTATGGCGTGAAGGCAATGCGGTGCTCCGTCGTGTGTCGCTCAAACTTGGGCGAGGCGAGCGGCTGGTAGTGCATGGCGCCAACGGCAGCGGCAAATCCAGCCTGCTGGGCGCGCTGTTCGGTGAATTCGCCGTTGCCACTGGCGCCGAAGTCTGGCGACGGGGCGTACCTGCAGGCACGTCGCTCCACGAGTTCCAGCGACGCGTAGGTCGTGTCTGTGCGGACTTGCAGGCCGGCTTGCCGCGCGAGCTCACTGCGCTCGAGACAGTGGTGACGGGGCTGCGCCAGTGCTTCGGAATTGATGCCGCGATTACGCCGGGCGAAAGACGGCGGGCACTGCAGGCCTTGCGACGCGTCGGAGCGCTGGGCCTGGCCGCCCGTCAGAGTCGTGTCTTGTCGTATGGTCAGATGCGACGGGTACTGTTCGCGCGGGCTATTGCCAATGACCCAGAGTTGCTGCTGCTGGATGAACCTTACGCGGGACTGGACGCGGGCACGCGCGGCGCCCTGCAGTCCCTGGTCAATGGCCCTGGTTTGCGGCACACGGCAATCGTCATGGCGACTCACCATCGTGACGAGTGGCCCGCTGCTGTGACCCGGGAACTGGAACTGGCAGCCGGCGAAGTGCGATATTGCGGCAGCGTGCGCCAGGCGCGGGCAGCATGCCCGGTGGCACAACGGAGGTAGATGTGACTATCCGCGCCTGGATTCATTCTGCACGGCTGAATTTCATCGGCTGGGGCGTGATCGCCGCACTCGGCGTGCTGGGCCTGGGACTCTGGCACCTGGCGCAGCGTCCCGCGACGGCCGGCATTGAAGTGCCTGGCGGCGATGGCGGCGGTCTGCCGCGCGCGCAGGCTGAGTCGGAGGGCTTTGACGCGGCGGCGCTGCAGGAAGTCGTGCACTACGCGCGCCGCAGCGGCGCGCAGGCTCTGCTCGTGACTCGCCATGCGCACCTGCTGGTGGAGCACTACGACGCCGGCCTGGACCAGAACAGTGCCATCGATACGGGTCGCTTTGCCGAGCTATTGGTAGCGCTTGCCGCAGGCATTGCGCTGCAAGCGGACGCGCTACCGCAGGACCTGCGGCTGCTCGATGCCACGGCAGCCGACAGACTGGCGAGGCAGATCGCCACGGCCAGCCAGCTGAGCTATCCGCAGTTCCTGTCACGTAACATCTGGCAGCCCCTGAACGCGGCGCGCGCGCACTTCCTGCTGAGCTCACCGGCAGCCACGCTGAATGCGGGCTGTTGTCTTGCCGCGCGCAGCAGTGACTGGCTGCGGGTCGCCGAGCTGTTGATCGCCGATGGGCGCTTCGAAGGCACGCAGGTGTTGCCAACCGGTTGGGCGCAACGGGTGCTCAGACCCAGCGCTGAGGATCCGGGGCGCGCATTTGGTGTGTGGCTGGCAGCCAGCGCTCATGGGGCCGAGCCCTTTGTGGCGCATGACGTTTTCTTTCTGCGCGGCGTCGGCCGCACGCATTTGTATGTGGCGCCGCGGCTGGCTATCGCGATCCTGCTGCTTGATACGCGCGCGGCAACTGGCGAGGACGACGAAACGCGCCTGCCCAACATGGTGTTTCGTGCACTGCGCGCCGGGCCCGCCGACGATCGCCAGAAGATCGACGAGCTGGTACCGGGACACTCACACTGACTGGCGCGCGCCTGGGTTTTCCTCCAGACTCACCCCGCCAGGCGATCGCCCAGGGAGGGGAGACGATGAAACTGAAAATACTGCTGGGCCTGGTCATGGTCGCGCTCGGCGTTCATGGCAGCGCGCGAGCTGACACAAGCACCACGGTAATCCGGGCCGGGCACCTCATAGATACCGACTCCGGCCGGGTACTCGCTGCACAGACCATCGTGGTACGGGACGGTGTCATTGCCGAGGTCGGCGCAAATATTGAAGTGCCCGCTGGTGCGCACCTCGTGGACCTGAGCGACTACACCGTGCTGCCAGGATTGATGGATGCGCACACTCACCTGACCATTGACGCGAGCCATCAGGATCCGCTGGGCGAGCTCGAGCATACCGGTGCGGAGCGTGCCCTGGGATCACTCCCGAACGCCCGCGCCGTGCTGCTTGCGGGCTTCACCACCGTACGTGATCTCGGCAGCTATCGCGCGCTGGTGGATGTCGCCCTGCGTGACGCCATCAATCGTGGGGACGTGATTGGACCGCGCATGTATGTTACCGGCGCCTACCTGACGATCACGGGCGGGGCCGGCGCCGTAACGGGTTTCGCGCCAGATGTCACGCTGCCCTGGGACCTGCGCTACGGCAACGCTAATTCGCCCGGTGAAGTGCGCGAGCGGATCAGGGCCCTGGCTGGCCAGCGTGTCGACGTCATCAAGATGTTTGCCACCGGCGCCATCCTCACCCACAACAGCAACCCGTCGGCACGCGAGGCGACACCCGAGGAACTCGTGGCGGCAGTCGACGAGGCGCATAATTTCGGTCTCAAGGTGGCCGTGCACGCGCACGGCGCCGAGGGCATCAAGGCGGCGGTGCGTGCCGGCGCGGCCTCGATCGAACACGGCAGCCTGATGGACGACGAGGGGCGGATGCTGATGAAGCAGCACGGAACCTACCTGGTGCCGACGCTGGAGGTTCGCGAATGCATCGGCAGCAACTACCCACCAGAGTTCGTGGCCAAGAGCAAGCTGATCATGGGCGCGCAGCTGGAGAATTTTCGCAAGGCCGTCAGTGCCGGCGTCAAGATCGGTTTTGGTACCGACATAGGAGTGTGCCCATTCGGTCAGAACGCCCGTGAGTTCGCGCTCATGGTGGCGAACGGCATGACGCCGATGCAGGCTATCCAGTCCGCCACCGTCGCCGACGCCGATCTGTTTGGCGTTGCCGACAAGCTCGGTTCACTAAGGAAGGGCAAGCTGGCCGACCTGATTGCGGTACGCGGCGACCCGCTGGTCAATGTGCGGCTGCTCGAGGATGTCCGCTTCGTGATGAAGCAGGGCGTGATCTACAAACAGGACTGAACAGCAAGCCTGGGTCCCTCAGGGCAGATCCTTGCCATCCTCGACTGGCGCAGATGAAATCTGGTCCGGTGGTGGCAGCACAATTGCGCTGTGACCTGCCGCCGTCAACTGACCGTTGAGTGCGCCCAGCTCCACGCTGCGCAGTGACTGCCAGAGCTCGAGCGCGTGGCGCAGGCGGGCGCGGTAGTCATCGAGTCCCGCCTGCTGTCCGGGCGTCGGTGCGAAGTCGGCGCCTTCGAGACCGGCGGTGAGCCCGCCGATGACTTCGCTGATGGTGACGAAATCGGCATCCACTCCTTCCACCGGTTTGATCAGCACCGAAATCTTTTTTTCCAGCGCGCTGGCGGCTTCGAGCAGGCCACCATTGAGTCCGGGACGCAGCGCCGCCAGCTGCTTGGCCAGCGCCTGCACTTCACCATTTGCCACATAGGTCTGCTCGAGCGCCGTGGCTGCGGTCCGCGAGTATGCGAGTGAGCGTTCCAGATCGGCCACGGACGTGCCGAGGCGTGGATCGGCTTTCACTATCAGCGGCTGGCGCCATTGCTGGGCGCCCACCTTGAGCACGACCTCGAAGCGACCCGGCACGACATAGGCTCCGGCCGGAAGTGTCGGCGTGTTCACGCCGTAGACGGCACCGATGCCATACTCATAGCTGATGGCGCGCGGTTGCGGATAACGCAGGTCCCACACGAAGCGATGCGCACCCGGCGTCGCCGCCAGCGCTGGGCGCGGCTTGAGCCAGTCCGCTGCAAAATAGCGCTGGGCGCGTTCGGCTGGCGGAGGATCATCGCTCGCAAAGCGCCGCACCAGCGCGCCCCGGGCGTCGTGGATCTCGAGCGTGATCGGCCCGGCCGCGTCGGCGGCGACGGTGTAGTCGATCACCGCGCCCGCAAGCGGGTTCATGCCCACGGCGGTCTCGGCGGGCAGCGGCGTATCGTGATTGTTGTTGGGGTGGACCCGATACGCTGTGGCCGGGGCGAACAGCTGAGTGCGATCGCCGGCTTCCGCCAGCGTACGCAGCGGACTGACGTCGTCGAGCACCCAGAGAGCACGGCCCTGGGTTGCGGCGACCAGGTCGTTACCGTGTACCAGCAGATCGCGCACCCAGGCCTGCGGCAGGTTCAGCTGCAGTGCCTGCCAGTGGTCACCGTCATCGAGCGACACATAGACACCGGCATCGGTGCCCGCATACAGCAGGCCGCGCTTGAGCGGATCGGCGCGCACCACGGCGAGGAAATGATCGTGTGGCAGGCCGGCGTTGATGGGCTGCCAGCTCTTGCCGCCGTCGTGCGTGCGCCAGGCGTAGGGAGCAAAGTCATCCTGGCGATGGTTGTCGGCCGCGACATAGGCCGTGTTCGCGTCCAGCGCGGAAGGGTCAACGGTGTTGACGCGCGCCCAGTGCGGGAGTCCGGGCGGCGTCACATCCTGCCAATGCACGCCGGCATCGCGCGTCAGCTGTACCAGCCCGTTGTCGGTGCCCACCCAGATGAGCGCGTTGCTGAGCGGCGAGGGTGCGATATTGAAGATCACACCATAGCCGCAGGCTGCGGCATCGGCCACCTGCACATCAGCGTCGCAGCGCTGCGCACCAGGGCGTTGGCCGGTGAGATCAGGACTGATGATCTGCCAGTGCTCGCCGCGATCGACGCTGCGCCACAGCAGCTGCGAGCCCACGTAAAGTGGATAGGGCGCACGCTGCGACACGGCCAGCGGCGTGATCCAGGTGTAGCGGTATTTCACCGTGGTCTGGCGTTTGCCGTAGCTGCTCACCGGCCAGGGCGTGATATCGCGCGATTGCCCGTGGCGCGCGTCCCAGCGGTTCAGCTTTCCGCCCAGGCCACTCGTATAGACAATGTTGGCGTCGGCCGGGTCGGGAATATCATCGTCGCGCTCATCACCACCGACCGGATTCCAGTCGCGGAAAGTCAGCGACCCGTAGTCGCTGCGGCTGGCGATGGACACTGTGCCGCTGTCCTGCTGCCCGGCGTAAACCCGGTAAGGGAAGCCATTGTCGGCCGCGAGATGATAGAACTGTCCGGTCGGCTGGTTGTACCACTCGCTCCAGCTCTTGCCGCCATCCACGCTCACTGCCGTGCCCTGGTCGCTGCTGGTGACCATGCGCTCCGCGTGCCTGGGGTTGATCCACAGATGGTGGTAATCGTCGCCGCCGGGCGCGCCGCGAATGATCGTGAAGGTCTGGCCCGCGTCGCGCGAATAGTGAATGGATTGGCCGACGAAGTAGACGCCATCGGGATCGTCGGGCGCCACGGTCAGGCGGCTCACGTACCAGTTGGTCACCGGCGCGGCGTCGTTCACCTTCTGCCAATGGGCACCGGCGTCGTCCGAGCGGTACAGGCCGCCGGAATCCGCCGAGTCGATCGAGGCGTAGATGCGCGTGCCCTGCGCCGTATGCGTGACGGCCAGGCCGATGCGGCCGAGAGCGCCCGTGGGCCAGCCCGCGCCGCCGAGTACCGACCAGCTCTTGCCACCATCAGCCGAGGTGTAAATCGCGCTGCCTGATCCCGCGATCGGCTTGAAATAGCTGAGCCAGGGGAAATTTCGCGCTTCCCAGGCGGCCGCATAGATGCGCTCCGGGTTGGCTGGATCGGCGGCCAGATCGACCACGCCGGTGTCGGCATTGATGGCCAGCGTATGGCTCCAGGTGGCGCCGCCATCGACGCTGCGGTAGACACCCCGTTCGGCGTTGGGCCCAAAGATGTGGCCGAGTGCCCCGACCAGGACGATGTTCGAATCGTGCGGATTCACCAGGATCGCGCCGATGTGGCGCGTCGCTTCGAGCCCGACATGGACCCAGCTCTTGCCGCCATCCGTTGATCTGTAGACGCCGTCGCCCGCAGCAATGTCATAGCGCGGTTCCGGCTGACCGGTGCCGACGTAGATGACCTGCGCATCGCTGGGCGCAATCGCCAGCGCACCAATCGAGGAGGCCGTGCCGGCGCCATCGAAGATCGGCGCCCAGGTGCGACCGGCGTTGACCGTCTTCCAGACACCGCCGCCGGCGGCGCCGAACAGGAAGGTGTCGGGCTGGTCGGCGATGCCGGTGGCCATCGTGCTCCAGCCGGCGCGGAAGGGTCCCAGCAGACGCCACTGCAGATCCGGCAGCGGCGCAGCGGTGACGAGCGCGGGAATCAGCGGCGCAAAGAGTGCACTGAACACCTTGAAGCGATAGCGAAGCGACATGGAGACTCCTCAGGCACTGCCACATTACCGGGCAGACGAATTGGCACTAACCGGCGCGCAGTCCGGCCACCACGCTCTGTCGTGCCGCGCGTATCGCTGGCAACAATCCGCCCAGCAATGCCAGCAGCAGTCCGTAGCCCAGCCCGCGCGCCATGAGCGCGGGCGTTACCTTGAAGGCAAAGGTGATCTGACTGAAGCTGGCCCAGTTCAAGGTGGAAGTTTCAATGCCGTTGAAGCCCAAGCGCGCCGCCAGACAACCGAGCAGGCCGCCCGCCAGGCCCAGCAGCATGGCCTCGGTCAGTACCGAAGTAACCACGGGCAGCGCGCCGAAGCCAAGGGCGCGCAGCGTGGCGATTTCGCGCGTGCGCGCCGCAACGGTGGAATACATGGTATTTAGCGCCGCAAACACCGCGCCCAGGCCCATGAGAATGGCGATGATGGAACCGACCGATTCAATCATGGTGGCAATGATGCGGGACTGCTCCTGGTAGAAAGCCCGCTCCGACAGGGCGCGCACCGTGAGACGCGGGTCGGCCTTGAGCGTTCTGGCGAAGTCACTCAGTGCGGCGGCAGTGCGCAGTTGCACGCGCACCGACTGAAAGCTGCTGCCACGGTTGTAGGCGTTCTGCAGCACGGTGGCATCGGTCCAGACCTCGCCCTGGGCGACACTGCCGCGATCGGCGAATACCCCGGCGACATACCAATCGGTACTGCCCCAGCGTACCGTGGTGCCGGTAGTCAGGCCGCGAAACTGGCGGGCCGCACCCTGGCCGACAATGACCTCGAAAGTGCCGGGCCTGAACATGCGGCCGGCGATGATGCGAAAATCCTGGCGCAGCAGCGGCGCGTGGCCTTCGACACCGCGCAGCGGCACATTGGCGCTGGTGCCGGTGACGCGCATCGGCACATCGATGATGACATACAGCTCGGGCGAGGCCAGCGGACCGTCGGCGCCGCGCGCCACCTGCGGCGCGTCGGCGATCAGCCGCGTCTGCTCCAGACTCAGGCCGCTGCTCATCTCGTCATTGGAGCCGCCCCGCAGTACGATCGCGACATCGTCGCGGCCCGCGTATTGCAATACGCTGCGAAACCCCTCAGCCATCGACAACACACCGATGAGTATGGCGACCACGCCAGCGACGCCGACAGCGGCCACCAGCGATGAGGACAGGCGGCTGGGCACATTGCGCAGATTCATCGCCGTGATGGCGCCGAGCTGGCGCAGAGTGTTGAAGTTCACGCCTCAACCTCCCTGCCGCAGGGCGTCGGTAATTTTGAGCCGCCATGCCGCCCATGCGGGCAAGGCGCCCGCCAGCAGGCCCAGGCCCACCGCAAAGGCGAGTGCTGCCAGCCAGGCGTCAGCCGGCAGGTCAAAGAGTGGCAGGTACTGCTGCAGGGCACGCCGTGCGACCGCAGTCACTGAGCGCGCCAGCAGCATGCCGAGGCCGCCACCCAGCAGAGTGATCAACAGGGACTCGCTCAGCACCAGTCCCAGTATCTGTCCGCTGCGGAAGCCCAGGGTCTTCATTACCGCCAGCTCTGCGGTGCGTTCGCGGATCGATTGCGACATGGTGTTGGCGGTAACCAGCAGCATGGTGAAAAACACGGCGCTCACTACAATGCTGATGATGGCGCCGATGTTGCCGACCTGATTGATGAAGGCCTGCGCAAAGGCGCGCTCGCTCGAGGTCTTGGTTTCCGTCGACGAGTTTGCGAACAACCTGTCGATGTTGCGCGCCACTTCGCCAGCACGGGCCGGATCGCTGACCCGCAGTACCAGCCAGCCGATCCGGTCGCGATCAAAGGCTCGCGGCTCGTTGAAATACTGGTAGTGAAAGAACAGCGCGTTGGTGTCGCCGCTGGCGCTGTTGCGGTAGATGCCATCGACGCGCAGGTCCCAGACGTTGCTGCCGTCGCGCTTGCGGTAAATGTTCGAATGCAGCGGGATGACATCGCCGAGCTTCCATTTATAGGCGTTGGCGAGCGCTTCGCCGACGATCATGCCGGTGGTGTCCTGTTGCCAGTTGCGGCGTTGCTGTGCGGGCAGGTCCAGTTCAGGATAGACCGCAAACAGGGTATCGGCATCGGCCACCTGGGCGACAACCGTAGTGCGTTCATCGGGGTAAGTGCCGCCGAACCAGATGAGTCCGGTGACCGCGCGCACCCCGTCGACGCCCGCGACGCGGTTCAGATAGCTGCGCGGCAGCGACAGGATGAACGACACCTTGTGCATCGTGATCAGGCGATCGGCGCCAGTGAGCTCCACACCGCCGGTTATCGCCTGGCGCAGCGCCAGCAGTATTCCGAACAGCAGGAACGCGGTAGCCACCGAGGCCAGTGTCAGCAGAGTGCGAATGCGCCGGCGCCACAGGTTGGCGCGCAGCAGCGGCAGGTATTTCAAGACACTCATGGCGGCAGGCCTGGCAAATCGATGCCGGTCTCGAACACCACGGTCGCGGCGCCAGACACGCTGACCGTGGCGGGCTGGGCCTCGCCGCCCTGCACGCTGACCTGCAGCTCGCCCGCCCGCCCCATGTGATGTCCCTGCCGGGCGTGAAACCCGCCGCTGAATGGCGCACGCAGCGACGCTCCGGGCAGCAATCCCCGTGTGCCCAGCAGCGCGGCCAGCATGGCATGCGCATTGCCGCTGACCGGATCTTCAGCAATGCCAAGCGCCGGGCAGAACATGCGGGCCTCGGTCTGGCAGTCAGCTACGGCGGGCCGTAGCGTGAACAAGAAGAATCCGGGCGCGGCGCCCGCCGCCGACAGGGCCGCGAGACGCGCCAGGTCCGGTTGCACGCGCGCCAGGCAGGCGCCGTCGCGCACGGCGATCAGCGCGCGTGTGCTCTGGCCGCCGGCTGTTATCGCCGGGCAACGCTCGTCCAGATCTTCGGCCCGCAGGCCCAGGGCGCCCAGCACCGCCGCCAGCGAGGCGGCGTCGATGGGTTCGCGCAGTCGCGGTGCCGGCTGCGCAAATGAAAATCTCAGGCCCTGCGCGCTGCTGACGCGCTCTACTGCCACGATCCCGCTGCGCTGCTTCTGGCGCCGGCAGGCGGGCAGGCCCAGCGCCGCGAGAACGGCGTGGGCCGCAACGGTGGCGTGGCCGACGAAGCCAATTTCAGTGCGCGGTGTGAAGAATCGCACCCGCAGGTCGTGATCAGTAGCGTCCGCCGGCAACAGAAACGCGGTGTCGCCGTTGTTGAGCTCACGCGCGATCAGCTGCATCTGCCGCTCATCGAGCAACTGGGCATCGAGCACCACGCCGGCCGGGTTGCCCGCAAACGGCCGACCGGTGAAGGCATCGACCTGGAAAACGCGTACCCGGGTCACGGCGCGGAGGCCTCGAAGGCCACGCGCGCGCCCATCTCCGGCAGGATGCGCGGATCCTGCGTCCTGAAGCCGACCCGCACCTTGACGGTGGCCTTGGAGCGATCCGCCGTGGGAATTACCGCGATCACGCTGGCAGGGATATCCCAGTCGGGGTAGGCATTCAGCCGGATGGTGGCCGGCT
>JAYTUZ010000165.1:0-3881 GCA_043744295.1 Gammaproteobacteria bacterium
CGGCCGACCAGCTGGCCGCAGGCCGCGTCGATGTCTTCGCCGCGCGTACGCCGCACCGTGGCCATGACGTTGCGCTTGAGCAGTTCATCGCGAAAACGCCAGATGGTCTCATCATCAGAGCGACGGTATTGCGTGCCGCGAAAGGGATTGAACGGAATCATGTTGACCTTGGCCGGGTGGCCGGCGAGCAGGCGTCCGAGCGCACGGGCCTGTGCCGGCGAATCGTTCACGCCGGCGAGCATTACGTACTCGAAAGTCACGCTGCGGCCATTCTGTTCATCGATGTAATGCCAGCAGGCCTCCAGCAGTTCGCTGATCGGATGCAGGCGGTTGATCGGCACCAATTGGTTGCGCAGCTCGTCATCGGGCGCGTGCAGCGAGACCGCCAGCGCCACGTTGCACACCTCGGCCAGCTTGTAGATCTGCGGCACCAGGCCCGAAGTGGAAAGGGTGACGCGGCGGCGCGAATAATCGAAACCCAGATCATCGAGCAGGATCTGCGTCGCCGGCACCACGTGGCGGAAATTGGCGAGCGGTTCGCCCATGCCCATGAACACCACGTTGGTGATGCGCCGTTCGCCACCGGGCTCAAAACCCAGCTCGCGATTGGCCAGCCACACCTGGCCAATGATCTCGGCGGTGGTCAGATTGCGGTTGAAACCCTGGCGTGCGGTCGCGCAGAAGCTGCAATCGAGCACGCAACCCACCTGCGAAGAAATGCACAGCGTGCCGCGCGCCGCCTCGGGGATGTACACCATCTCGAAAGCCTGCGAAGCATCGGCGCGCAGCAGCCATTTACGCGTGCCATCGAGCGATTGCTGCGCCAGCACGATCTCGGGCAGCTTCACTTCAGCCACCTGCGCCAGTTGGCCGCGAAAGTCCTTGGCCAGATCGCTCATCTGCCCGATATCGGCGACGCCGCGCTTGTAGAGCCAGTTCATCAGCTGGCGCGCACGAAACGGCCGCGAGCCCAGTGTAGCAACCAGCGCCTGCAACTCAGGCGCCGGCATGCCCAACAGGTTGACGCGCGCGCTCACTGCCTGGCTCACTGCCGGGGCGCCGTTCATGCTGGTGAGCGCCGGGCCCTTCAGGCCCGCGGGCACAACTCCGTGCCGCTGAAAAAGAAGGCAATCTCGCGCATCGCAGTGTCGGCGGCATCGGAACCATGCACGACGTTGGCCTCGATGCTGTGCGCCAGATCCGCGCGAATGGTGCCGGGCGCCGCCTTCTTTGGATCGGTCGCACCCATGATGTCGCGATGACGCGCGATGGCATTCTCGCCCTCCAGCACCTGCGCGATCACCGGTCCCGAGCACATGTAGCGCACCAGATCGCGGAAGAATGGCCGCTCACGGTGCACGCCGTAGAAACTCTCCGCCTGTGCGGTCGAGAGCTGCAGCATGCGGGCAGCCACGATGCGCAGTCCGGCCTTCTCGAAGCGATGGTAGACATCGCCAATGAGATTGCGGGCCACGCCGTCGGGCTTGACGATCGACAAGGTGCGCTCAAGCGCCATCAGCAGTACTCCATGATTGGGTGAGATCGGAAATGGCGCGCGAGTTTAGCCGCTAAGGGGCTCGGCCAGCAATCGCAATTGGCGTGGAAGTACCCGAAAGCTAAGGAATTTTCAGACCGTAAAGCTCTCGCCGCAGCCGCACTCCGCCTTGACGTTCGGGTTCTCGAAGCGGAACGCCTCGTTGAGACCCTCGCGCACAAAATCGACCCTGGTGCCGGCCAGCAACTTAAGGTTGCTCCGATCGACATAGACCCGCACGCCCTCGGATTCGTACACCAGGTCTTCGGGCCCGGCAGACTCGGCAAAATTGACGACATAGCTGAAACCCGAGCAACCCGTGGTCTTGACGCCCAGGCGCAGCCCCAGGCCGTGGCCGCGACTGGCCAGCTGGTTGCGCACCCGCTCGGCAGCGGCGGGTGTCAGGGAAATTGCGGTATTCATGGCCCTAAGGTTCCTCAGGGGCCATTGTACGCGTCCTGGCTGGCGTTCCGCAGTGCTGCAAGTAGCGCATCTTCGATGACCAGCAGGCGGGTGAGCCGCTCTTCGGGGACCTCATTGGCGCGCGCCCAATCGCGTGGGCCACCGCAGGCCGCCTCTTCCAGCCGCCTGCCACGGAGCTGCCCGCCCAGCCACTCGCACACCTTGAGCGTGTAGGGGCAACCATAGGCAGTAATGCTTGCCTGTTCAATAGTTTGCCCGCGAAAACTCAGGTTTATCTGTATCCAGGTACCGGCTTCACGGGCCCCCGCCTCGGCGCTGACTGCCCTGGCGAGGATGCTCTCTGGTGCGGTGTCACTCATGGCGGCGCCAGCCGGCACCGCCCCCACTGCCATGCCGAGCGAGCCGCCCCGGCCGCCTATCGTACGTAAGCGCAAGACTTCGCGGCGCACGGCCACAATGGTGGCGTCGATATCCGCCTCCGTGGTGCCGCGCCCGAGGCTGAAGCGCAGCGAGCTCTGGGCGCCCTCGCGATCGCGCCCGATGGCCCGCAGGACGTATGAGGGTTCGTCGCTGTCCGAGTTGCAGGCCGAACCGCTGGAGAGCGCCAGCTCCTGGAGCCCGAACAGCAGGCTCTCGCCCTCGATGCCACCGAAGGACACATTGAGGATGCCAGGCACACAGTGCGTCGCCGGGCTATTGGCGATGACCCCGGGCAGGTCGGCCACGCCCCGCCACAGCCGCGCCCGCAAGCGAGCCAGTCGCTCGGCCTCGGCCTCCCGATCCATCGCGGCCAGGTCGCAGGCCATCGCAAACCCGACGATCTGATGCACCGGCAACGTGCCGGAGCGCAGGCCGCGTTCATGGCCGCCACCATGCATCAGCGGCTGCAACAGGGCGCGCCGCGACTGGCGCACGTAGAGCGCACCAATGCCCTTGGGGCCGTAGAGTTTGTGCGCTGTAAACGAGAGCATGTCGATCTGCATCGCGTCGACATCCAGCGCCAGCTTGCCGGCGCTCTGCGCGGCATCGACATGCAGCGCAGCACCGTGCGCCCGGCACAGGGCGCCGATGGCCGCAATATCGGCGATGGCGCCGGTTTCGTTGTTGGCGTGCATGAGCGAGACCAGCAGCGTCTCGGGGCGCAGGGCGCCGGCCAGTTGCTCCGCCTCGATGCGCCCGCTGTCCCCGGGCGTCAGGTAGACGACGCCGAGCCCCTCGCGCTCCAGCTGGCGGCAGGGATCGAGCACTGCCTTGTGTTCGGTGCGCGCGCTGATCACGACGGCGCCGCTGCGCTCGGCCGGCTTGCGCTGCGCCTCGTTCAGCCGGCGCGCGCCGCGCGCGAAACCCAGAATGGCCAGATTGTTGGCTTCGGTAGCGCCCGAAGTGAAAACGATGTCACCGGGACGCGCCCCGATCAGGGCGGCGACACGCCCGCGCGCCTCCTCAACCAGCGCCCGCGCCTGCCGCCCGTAGGCGTGGGTCGAGGCCGGATTGCCGAACGCGCCGTCGGCCGTGAGGCATTGCGCCATGCGCGCCGCGACGCGCGCATCGACCGGTGTGGTGGCGGCATAGTCCAGATAGATGGGCGCAGCTTGCGACATGACTCAGGCGCCCGCGCGCCGGCGCTGCTGCTGCACGGCGGTGAGCAGGCCGCGCAGGATATTCACTTCGTTGCTGTCCAGCTCGGCACGCTGCAGGAAACGGCGGATGCGGCTGATGAGGTTGCCGCCTTTCCGGGTGCGATCGCGGAACCCGACTTCCGCCATCACGCTTTCGAGGTGTGCGTACATGAGTTCCATGTCGTGCGTGGTGGCCAGGGGCTGCTCGCGCGCCGGCTGCGCCACTGTGGCGCCGCGCGCGCGCATGATCTCATAACTGACGATCTGTACCGCCATGGCCAGATTGAGCGCGGCGTAGCGCGCGC
>JAYTUZ010000166.1:0-13743 GCA_043744295.1 Gammaproteobacteria bacterium
AGCCGATGGTGCGCACACGGTGACCCGCGATCAACGCGTGGTGCGCGATGGTGATCGTGACGCCTGAGGTCAGCAGGATCATCGTGTTCAGCGCGGGCACGCCGAAGGCCGGGATGACTTCGAAGGAGCCGTCAGCGCGTGGTCCAAGGTGCGCCGGACCGTTGGTCGGCCACCCGGCGTCAAAGTTCTGCCACAGGAAGATTTTGTTGAAGACCTTCACGCCCTCGCCGCCGATCCACGGCACCGAGAGCGTGCGCGCGTAAAACAATGCGCCGAAAAAGGCCGCGAAGAACATGACTTCGGAGAAGATGAACCAGATCATGCCCATGCGGAAAGAGCGGTCGACGTCCAGGTTGTAGACGCCCTGCTGGTTCTCACCGATGACGGTGCGGAACCAGCCGATGAACATCACCGCGAGGAGCGAGAGCCCCAGTGCGAACACGCCGGGCCCGAACCATTCGTTGAGCCAGGCGGCAACGCCCAGCATGGTGGTGAACAGCGCCACCGAGCCGATGATCGGCCAGGGCGTGCCGTGCGGCAGGTAATATTTGCTGGAATCGGCCGGGGCGTGTGACTGCGACATAGTGGTTTCCTGGAGTATCCGGATCTCTAACGGGCGGCGACGCGCAGCGCCGTGTCGTAAAAAGTGTAGCTGAGCGTAACGCGGTCAACATGGCTCGGCAGCGCGCGGTCGATGAAAAACCGCACCGGCAGCACGCGCTGCTCGCCACGCTTGAACGATTGCGGTGAAAAACAGAAACACTGGGTCTTGTGAAACCAGCTCGCCGCTTCGCCGGGCGCGATGTTCGGCACCGCCTGCGCCACCGTGTCATGGCCGGTGAGGTTGCGGGCCACGAAGCTCGCCTCGTAGAGCTGCCCCGGGTGCACGCGCAGCGCCGGCTGCGAGGGGCGGAATTCCCAGTTGCCGACGGTGGGCAGGTTTGCCATGAATTCCACGGTGACCGTACGGCCGGTCTCGGCATTGCCGGCACGCACCGGCGCCACGGCTTCGCCCAACAGTTTCTGGTCGCCGAAACCCGTCACCTGGCAGAGCACGCGATACAGCGGCACCAGCGCGAAACCGAAGGCAAAGCTCCCGGCGACGAACAGCCATAGCTTGCCGGTGAGCGCGCGGTTCCGGCGTTTGCGCGTGCCAGGATCGTTCACCCGTGGCTCCGGTGCACCGTCAGGGCGATGAAGCCGATATAGATCGCGATCGCCAGCAGTGCGAGCATGATGGTCGTGCGCCGCACGCGCCGCAGTTGCTCCTGGCGCCGTTCGTCGGTCATCAATCGTCCCCGTCCTCGGTCTAGTGCTCGGCGCCGTGGTGGATCACGCCGATAGTCGGCGCTTCTACCCAGGTGTGGTACGGTGCCGGTGAGGGCAACTCCCACTCGAGGCCGTGTGCGCCTTCCCAGACCTGCGCGCCGGCCTTTTCGCCGCCACGGATGCACCGGTAGATGATGTACGGGAACAGCAGCTGCGACAGACCAAAACCGAAACCACCGATCGAGGACACCAGGTTCCAGTCGGCGAACTGCGTGGCATAGTCGGGGATGCGCCGCGGCATCCCGGCCAGCCCGAGGAAATGCTGCGGAAAGAACAGTACGTTGACGAAGATTGTCGACAGCCAGAAATGCCACTTGGCCAACGTCATGTCGTACATGTGCCCGGTCCATTTCGGCAGCCAATAGTAGACCGCCGCGATGATCGTGAAGATCGAGCCCGGCACCAGCACGTAGTGGAAATGAGCGACCACGAAATATGTGTCTTGATACTGGAAATCCGCCGGCGCGATCGCCAGCATCAGCCCCGAGAAACCGCCGATCGTGAACAGGAACAGGAACGCCAGGCAGAACAGCATCGGCGGCTCGAAGGACAGCGACCCGCGCCACATGGTGGCGCTCCAGTTGAACACCTTCACACCCGTTGGAATCGCTATCAGCATCGTCGAGAGCATGAAGAACAGTTCGCCCACCAGCGGCATGCCCACCGTGAACATATGGTGCGCCCAGACGATGAACGACAGGAAGGCGATCGACGCGGTCGCATACACCATCGCTTCATAGCCGAACAGCGGCTTGCGCGAAAAGGTTGGGATGACCTCGGAGACGATGCCGAACGCCGGCAGTATCAGAATGTAGACTTCCGGGTGACCGAAAAACCAGAAGATGTGCTGGAACATCACCGGATCACCGCCGCCCGAGGCGCTGAAGAAACTGGTGCCGAAGTAGTGATCGGTCAGCAGCATGGTGACCGAGCCCGCCAGCACCGGCATCACCAGGATCAGAAGGTAAGCGGTGATCAGCCAGGTCCAAACGAACAGCGGCATGCGCAGCAGCGTGATGCCCGGCGCGCGCATGTTCATGATGGTGACGATGACATTGATCGCACCCATGATCGAGGAGGCGCCCATCAGGTGGATGGCGAAGATCGCCATCGGGAAACTGTCACCGCCCTGCAGTACCAGCGGCGGATAAAGCGTCCAGCCGCCGGCTGGTGCGCCACCGGGCACGAAGAAACCCAGCAGTAGCAGCGTGAACGCGAACGGCAGCAGCCAGAAGCTGAAGTTGTTCATGCGCGGCAGCGCCATGTCGGGCGCGCCCACCTGCAGGGGGATCATCCAGTTCGCGAGGCCCACCCAGGCGGGCATCACGGCGCCGAAGATCATGGCGAGCGCGTGTACGGTGGTCATCGAATTGTAGAACGCCGGATCGAGAAACTGCATGCCGGGCTTGAAGAGTTCGAGGCGAATCACCATCGCCATGCCGCCACCGACGAAGAACATGATGCAGGCGAACACCAGGTAGAGCGTGCCGATGTCCTTGTGATTCGTGGTCGACAGCCAGCGCCAGATGCCCTTGGGCGGATGATCGTGATGGTCGTGGGTGGCGGCGTGTTCGGTATAAGCCATGTTAGGTACTCGCGACAGGTATTCGTTGGGTGAGCGGGGGAAGTTCAACCAGTCTTGCTGGTGGCATAGCCCGCCACGGCACTCGCCGCGTTGACCGGCGCGGCTTCCGGCGGCGCGGCCGGGGCAGCATCCGCGGGCTGCTGCAACGCCTGCTGCGTGTGCAGCCAGGACTCGAAATCGGCCTTGCTGCGCACGTCGACCACGATGGGCATGAAGCCATGATCGCGGCCGCACAGTTCGGCACACTGGCCGCGATACAGACCGGTGTTATCCACATCGATCTTGAACCAGGCGGCGTTGATGAAGCCCGGAATCGCATCCTTCTTGATCGCCAGTGCCGGCACCCACCAGGAGTGAATGACATCCTGCGCGGTCAGCAGCAGGCGCACCTTGGTGCCGGCCGGCACCACCAGCGGGTGATCGACGTTGCTCAGATAGTTCGGCACGCTGTTCGGATCGATTCCGGAGCCGAGCTGACGCGCGAGGTTGCTGTCACGATCGAGTGTTGACAGGACGGTGACACCGCTGCCGACGTACTCATAGCCCCATTTCCACTGGTAACCCGTGACGCGGATGGTCAGTTCGGTGTTGGTGGCATCGTCGGTTTCGATCAGCGTGCGGGTGGCCGGCACGGCCATTACGATCAGGATGATGATTGGAATGACCGTCCAGATGATCTCCGTCCTGGTGCTGTGCACCAGCTTGGTGTCCGGCACCGCGCCCTGGGATTTGCGGAAGCGGATCAACGAATAGATCATCCAGCCGAACACGAAGACGGCCAGCACCACGCACCACCAGAACACCATC
Source organism: Gammaproteobacteria bacterium (assembly GCA_043744295.1). Lineage (GTDB taxonomy): Bacteria > Pseudomonadota > Gammaproteobacteria > Steroidobacterales > Steroidobacteraceae > FEN-1191. Next base: position 3,722 of record JAYTUZ010000166.1, read on the forward strand.
ATGTGCAGCGAATAGATGTTGCGCGAGATAGCGGAGATGCCGGGTGTCATGTTCAGCGTCCAGGCGGCCTGCGCCGCCGGGGCGGCCAGGGCGGCCAGGGCGAGCAACGCCGTGCGGAGGCCGGTGAGCAGGAATCCAGGTTTTTTCATCTTCATTTCAGGCCTTAAAAATTGCAGGCTTAACTCGCCGGTGACGGCGATTCACTCCCAGTTTCAAACGAGCCGCACTCACCCGGCGCCGCTACAGCGGCTAACTTCGGAGGGCAGGGCTGGCGGCGCGGCGCAGTTTAACCTGTGCCCGCGGTTGCGGAAACACCGATCACGGGCTGGCGCGAAATAGTCGGCACTCGAACAGCGTCTGCCAGCAGTTGCACGGCGGCGCTACGCCGCGCAGCGGCAGCCGCGCCCGGATCAATGTTGTAGGTCAGCAGCGTATGGTTGAGACGCCCCCGGGCGCAGTTCCACCACCAGCACGACCGGCGCGTAGGGCGCAGGCCATATCCGCCTTGGTTTCACGCTCGCTGAGGGGCGCGCAACGGCCGCCGGCAGCTTCGATCACGAGCAGATTCTGGTCAGTCGAGAGTCGCTGGGCCTTGCGGGCAATCTGGCCCGTGTCAATCCTGATTCCCGCCCTGTACTGCAGCAATATGAGGAGAGAAGGGTTCTGACAGGCAAAAGCAACTTAAGAGCTGGTATGGCGTAATTTAGCGCGCATTATAGGCAAGATATAGTGTATCTTCGCCGATCAAGTGCCCATCGTGCCATTCTTGACCAGTCGCCAAAGGCTGTATTCCGGCCACCGGCACCCGGCTTCATGGACGGGCTCTCCGTCCGAGCGCCGACAGCGGTACACGCGTTTCACCGGCTGGCACTGGTTGCGCCTGGCCTCGATGGCCTGGCAGTTCGGCAGGCGCAAACGCGGCGCCGTAGATGATTTCCCAGGTGGCAGGCAGCCCCTTGGGTCCACGCTGCTGTTCATAGGCGGCACACATGCCCGTGAGTCGATGCCGCCCGGTGAGTGAGCGGCGCCGATCGACAGCGGCGTTGTGCGCACCGAGCTCACGCAGTTCGCTCATGAGCGCGGCGGCTTGCGGGTAGTGTCGCAGGCGCAGATCGCGATCCATGACAGGCTCGCACAGGCCGGCGTGTTGCAGGGCCGCCGCCAGCAAAGGCATGTCGGCGAAGGCGCTGACGTGCGGCGCGGTATCGACGCTTGCCCAGGCGGCGCGCAGCTCCTGCAGGGTTGCCGCGCCGAGAGTGCTGAACAGCAGCAGCCCACCCGGCCGCAGTACCCGACGCACTTCGGCAAAGGCCAGCGCCGGATCATCGCACCACTGCAGCATCTGATTGCTGTACACCAGGTCTGCCGATTGCGCGGCCAGCGGCAAGGCGAGCGCGTCGGCGCAAACGCCAGCAAAGCGGCGCCACGGCCAGCTGCGGCGCCGTGCGGCGCGCAACATGCCCGGTGCAATGTCGATGGCCAGCACCTGGGCGCGGCGGTAACGCGCGCGCAGTGCGGTGGCGCCGTGCGCGGTGCCGCAACCCAGATCAACGATCAACTGCGGTTTGAGCGGAAAAAAATCCAGCCGACTCAGCAACTCGGTGCGCACCTCGCCCTGCAGCGCTGCCGCCGCGTCATGGTGCAGGCTCGCGCGGTTGAAGGCGCGTGTCATGGCGTGGCGATCGACGCGGAAGCGATCGTTCATGACTCGCGCACCGCTGCGGCGACACCGCGCGGCCTGGAGTGAGCCGCGAGCGGTGGCGCCCGACACACCCAGTTCATGCGCGGCGTCTTCAGCATCGGCATGAGCGTAGCGCAGTAGACACGCGCCGGCGAGGCGCGCGCGGCCAGCGTCCATGGCTGATTCATGCCTGTTACTCCCCGTATACCGAAGTTTTGTGGGCTGCACCGCTGCCGGTGCTCAGCCCCAGACTGCGCTGATGTTCCAGCCGGCGCCCCAACCTGCCGACCATAGGCAATCGAGAAAGTCGGCAATAGCCCGGCTCGGAGCCTGGCTGGGCACGGCGCTGGCGCCGCCACGGTGCGTGCTGTGCGATCAGGCCGGGCTGGCGGGGCCCATTGATCTGTGCGCCGACTGCCTGGCCGATCTGCCCCGCAGCGCCAGTCCCTGCACTTGCGCCGTCGCCGGTTACCAGCTGGTCTGCTGTCCCTGGGGCTTCGAATTTCCGATCGATGAGCTGGTGCGGGCCCTGAAGTTTCGCGGCGAACGCAGTTACGCGCGCCTGCTCGGCACGCTGCTGGCACGCGAGCGACAGGGTTGCGCTCTGCCACTTCCGCAGCGCGTGATTCCGGTACCGCTGCATCCGCGACGCCTGCGCGAGCGCGGCTACAACCAGGCGGCCGAGCTGGCGCGCTTTGCGGCCCGTGAGCTGGGCTTGCGCTGCGAGCTGCAGGCGCTGCGGCGAGTGCGTCCAACGCGCGCGCAGACCCGGCTGGGTGCCGCCGAACGCGCCGCCAATACGCGCCACGCCTTTCAGGCGGCCACTTCGCTGCAGAACTTGCGCGTGGCACTGGTTGACGATGTCATCACCACCGGCAGCACCGCCGCGGCCGCTGCGCTGGCCTTGCGCGACGCCGGCGCCGTGGAAATTGAGTTGTGGGTGGTGGCCCGCGCGCAGCGGCGCCGCAGCGGGCCCGTTCACACCACGTGATCCGGCTCCAGCTCGCAAACGACATCTGCGTCGGTCTCAATCTGCACGGTAACGTGGCCGATCGCGAAGCGCTGCTGCAGCTCACGCGCGAGCTGCACCAGCACCACGTCACCGGGATGCCCCGCGGGCATCAACACATGGCAGGTCAGTGCCGTCTCGGTCGTGCTCATCGACCAGATGTGCAGATCGTGTATGGCCGCGACGCCGGGCCAGTGCCCGAGGAAGTCACTGACCGCAGCCGATTGAACGCCAGGTGGCACCGCATCCATCGACATGCCCAGTGAATCGCGCAGCAGGCTCCAGGTGCCCATGAAAATCACCGCCGCGATGACCAGGCTCGCGAGCGGATCGAGCCGGCTCCAGCCGGTCAGCAGGATAATCCCGGCGGTCACCACCACACCGAGGGAAATGAGTGCGTCGTAGGCCATGTGCATGAATGCAGCACGCACATTGATGTCGCTGTGGCGACCGGCTGCGAACAGCCAGGCCGTCACGCCATTGACGACAACACCAACCGCAGCCACCGCCATGACGGTCAGGCTCGCCACCTCGCCCGGTTGTATCAGCCGCCGTATGCCCTCGACGGCAATGGCGCCCACGGTGACCAGCAGCAACATGGCGTTGATCAGCGCGGCCAGGATGGTGCCGCGCCTGAGTCCATAAGTATGCGTGGCCGAGGGCAGGCGCCGGGCCAGAATGGCTGCGACCCATGCCATGGCCAGTCCCAATACATCACCGAAGTTATGGCCGGCGTCGGCGATCAAAGCCACCGAGTGCGAGGCCAGGCCATAGAAGACTTCGATGAGCACGAAGCCCAGATTCAGGGCGATACCCGCGAAAAAAGCCATGCCGAAATCCTTGCCGCCGTGGCCTGGCAGTGCGCCAGCACGGTGCAGGTGCTCGCCGTGGTCGTGTTCGCTCATCGCGATATTCTGCAGTCACTCGGCCCGAAGTGCTAATCGGGCGAATACAGGGTCGTCAGTGCCGCTGTTACCGACAGCACCATGGCAATCAGGATGATTTCCACGCTGATGGAACGCTGCAGCGCCAGCGCGGCGCGCGCCTCGCCTGCCGCCAGCGCCGGCGTCAGGCGCCATTTGTTCCAGGCCGCGAGCGCCATCAACAGGCTGAACAGGATCAGTTTGATCATCAGCAATTGGCCGTAGGGGCGACGCAGGACCGTCAGACTGCCGATCAACAGCCACGCCATGCTCAAGCCGGCGAGCGCGATCAGCGGTACCAGGAATCCTGCGATCGCGGAATAGCGCGCGACAATCCGCGCCGCCAGCGGTGCCGCTTCCTTGCGCAGCACGATCAACAACGGCGCCAGTGAGCCAAACCAGCCTGCGACGATCAGCAGATGCAGGCCGAGCAGCGGCGCCAGCGCGGCACGCGCGGCGTGCGCGCTCGTGTGGCCGGTCAACAGGAACCCGGCCAGGGCGATGGCGCCGCCGAGGCTCGCGCACCCGTGCGCCGAGCGACCCCGTGCTGCGAGCACCAGCAGCAGGCCGGCGGCTTGCGTGAGCTGCGCCCATCCGGAGCCTGAAGCCCACGCCAGCTGCTGCAGCTCGCGGTCCCACAGGCCGCTGTACTCGCCGGCCATGCGCGCCGCATCCAGGGCCAGGTGGGTGAGCAGCAGCATGACGCCGCAGCTGGCAGCGATGAGCGCAACCCGACGAATGGCAGCGCGTGAAATCGCGAGCTGCTGCGCAAAACCAGCCAGAAAAAACACCGCACCAACTGCCTGGAACAGCGCGATGAACGCCAGCGCGCGTACGATCACCGAGAGCACGTCGGGTGTCATGGGTCGGCTCGCCAGTCGCTTACCTGATGGTGTCGGGCGCGGGCTTGGTGCCGATGTTTCTCATGTCAGCGGGCCGGCCTGGCGACACTTTTGCCGCCGCCGCGTACCGGAAGCTGAGCTTGCCCATGGAGACATGATTGTCTTCCGGGTCCAGCGCCCGAAATCTCAGGGTGTAACCGCCGGGCGCAAGTCTGGGCGCGGCAATCGTGAAATGGTCGCTGGCCACTCCGGGAAGCGGTGCGATCTTTCGCGCCGCCGGGTCGCCGTCCTTCTGGATGCTGAGCGCAGTCAGGCGCGCCGGCTCGGAGAACACCAATGTGAAGCTCGCGGGCGCAGCCGCTACCACACTACCATTTGCGGGCGTCGACTTTTCCAGGTGCACGTGGGCCTGGGCAAGCAACGGTAAACTGCCCAGCGCGATCAGCGCCGCGCAGCGGCTGAATTTTGTCTGCATGATGACCTCTTACGAATTACTGGCTGACCGACTTGCCGGCGTGGCGCTGTTGTATCAGCAGGTAGGCGGCCGGCACCACGAACATCGACAACAGGGTTGCGGTGACCATACCACCGATCATGGGCGCGGCAATACGCCGCATCAGTTCTGAGCCGCTGCCCGTGCCCCACATGATCGGCAGCAGGCCGGCAATGATCACGGCGACCGTCATGGCAACTGGTCGCACCCGCAATGCCGCGCCGGCGACGATCGCCTGGCGCAATCCGGCGGCGCGCCGTGGGCCCGCAGCTTCGAGCCCGGCCACCGCCTGATTCACGTAGACCAGCATGACCACACCGATCTCGGCGGCCACACCGGCCAGGGCGATGAACCCGACCGCGGTGGCGACCGACAGATTGTAGCCCAGCAGCCAGATGAACCAGAATCCGCCGACCAATGCGAACGGCAGGCTCGCCATGATCAGCAGTGGCTCGTCAATACGCCGGAAATTCAGGTACAGCAGCACGAAGATGATCAGCAGCGTGGCCGGTATGACCAGCTTGAGCCTGGCTGCTGCACGTTGCAGATACTCGAACTGTCCCGACCAGGAGAGCGAGTAGCCCTCGGGCAGCACGATCTCCCGGGCCACCGCCTGCTGCATGTCTCGCACCGCCGAGCTCAGTGCGCGCGCGCGCAAATCGATGTAGACCCAGCCGGTCAGCCGGGCATTTTCACTCTTGAGCATCGGCGGCCCGTCACTGATGTTGATGGCAGCCACGTCGCCCAGGCGGATCTGTGCACCACGCTCGGTGAGCACCGGAAGATCGCGCAGCTTCTGCACCGAATCACGCAGCTCGCGCGGGTAGCGCAGGTTGATCGGAAAGCGCTGCAGGCCTTCGACGGTCTCGCCAATGTTGTCGCCGCCAATGGCGGCCGCCACCACGCTTTGCAGCTCGGCAATATTCAGACCGAAACGTGCCGCGCTGCCGCGATCGATGTGCACATCTATATAGCGGCCACCGGTCAATCGCTCGGCAAACGCGGAACTCACTCCGGGCACCTGTTTGACCACGCGTTCCACGGCGGCCGCCAGGCGATCAACTTCCCGCAGATTGATGCCGGATACTTTCACGCCCACCGGGCTCTTGATGCCGGTCGCCAGCATGTCGATGCGATTGCGGATTGGCGGCACCCAGATGTTCGACAGGCCCGGCACCTGCACAACGTCATCGAGCTCCTGCACCAGTCGGTCCGCTGTCATGCCGGCGCGCCACTGCGCACGCGGCTTGAACTGGATCGTGGTTTCAAACATTTCGAGCGGCGCGGGGTCGGTGGCGGTCTCGGCGCGTCCGGCTTTGCCAAACACACTGGCTACTTCGGGCACGGTCTTGATCAGGCGATTGGTCTGCTGCAGCAGCTCGGCTACTTTCCCGCCGGATATGCCGGGCAGCGCTGAGGGCATGTATAACAGATCCCCCTCGTCAAGCGGTGGCATGAACTCCCCGCCAAGCCGTGCCAGCGGATAGGCCGTGGCGACCAGGATCAGGAGCGCCAGCGCCAGTGTCACCCGCGGAGCTGCCAGCGCCCGTTCGAGCAGCGGCCGGTATAGACCGATGAGTCCGCGGACCAGCGGATTTTGCAGCTCCGGACGGATCCGGCCGCGGATCAGATAGCCCATCAGCACCGGTATCAGTGTGATCGCCAGCAGCGCCGCGGCGGCCATCGCATAGGTCTTGGTGTAGGCGAGCGGCGCGAACAGGCGGCCCTCCTGCGCTTCGAGCGTGAACACCGGAATGAATGAAAAGGTGATGATCAGCAGAGAAGTGAACAACGCGGGTCCCACCTGCGCGGCGGCCGTGCCGATTACACGCCAGCGCTCGGGCTGGGAGATTTGTGCCGCGGGATGCGCCTGCTGCCAGTGTTCAAGGTGCTGGTGCGCGTTTTCAATCATCACTACCGCGGCGTCGACCATCGCGCCGATGGCGATGGCAATGCCGCCGAGCGACATGATGTTGGCATTGACGCCCTGGTAATACATGACGACGAAGGCCAGCAAGATGCCCAGTGGCAGCGAGACTATGGCCACCAGCGCCGAGCGCACGTGAAACAGGAACAGGATGCAGACCAGGGCCACGATGACAAACTCTTCGAGCAACTTGCCCGCGAGGTTGTTGACGGCACGGCGAATCAGATTCGAGCGATCATAGGTTGGCACCAGCTCGACACCGGCCGGCAGGCTGGATTTGAGTTGCGCCAGTTTTGCCTTGACGGCATCGATGGTGGCCAGCGCGTTCTTGCCGGAGCGCATGATGATCACGCCACCGGCGACTTCACCCTCACCGTTGAATTCGGCGATGCCGCGGCGCAGTTCCGGGCCGATCTGCACCCGCGCGACATCGCCGAGCAGCACGGCGACGCCCGCGTCGCTGGTCCGCAGTGGAATCCTGCGAAAGTCATCCAGCGATTGCAGATAGCCCGAAGCGCGCACCATGTACTCGGCTTCGCCCAGCTCGAGCACCGAGCCACCGCTCTCCTGATTGGCTTGCTGCACCGCTTCGATCACCTTGCCATGCGTGATGTTGAAGGCGCGCATTCGATCCGGATCGAGCACAATCTGGTACTGGCGCACCATGCCGCCGATCGAGGCGACCTCCGCGACGTTGGCTACGGTCTTGAGTTCAAATTTCAGGAACCAGTCCTGCAGGGCGCGCAACTGCGACAGATCCAGCCTGCCAGTGCGATCGATCAGCGCATATTCGTAGATCCAGCCTACGCCCGTGGCATCCGGGCCGAGTGCGCTACGGGCCTGCGCCGGCAGGCGTGCCTGCACCTGGTTGAGTTGTTCGAGCACGCGCGAGCGCGCCCAATAGGGATCGGTACCGTCGGCAAACAGGATGTAGACGAAGGAATCGCCGAACATGGAGTATCCACGTACGGTCTTTGCGCCCGGCACCGATAGCATCGTGGTGGTCAGCGGATAAGTCACCTGGTTTTCGACAATCTGCGGCGCCTGGCCGGGAAAGGTGGTACGGACAATCACCTGCACATCCGAGAGGTCGGGAATGGCATCGAGCGGCGTGCGCAGCAGCGCCCATACGCCCCAGGCTGCCAGCGCCACACTGGCGAGCAGCACCAGGAAGCGGTTGGCGATCGAACTGCGGATCAGGCGGGCGATCATGGCGTCGGATCCGCGCGGCTCTGCTGCTTGCTGCCGAGGCGATTGACGGTCGACTTGAGGCTGGCCTCCGAATCGATCAGGAACTGGCCCGACAGCACGATGGTCTGGCCCGCGCTCAGTCCCGAAAGAATTGCGCTCTTGCCGTCATGCTCGGCGCCAAGTGTGACCGGCACGACCTCGAATTCGCCGTCGCTACGCTTGAGGACGACCACCGTGCGTTCACCGGTCGCGATCACCGCTTCACTTGGTACCCACAGTTGCGCGACGGCCCGTGGCTCACTGATCGTCGTCTGCACGAACATGCCGGGCTTCAGCCTGCCGGCCGGGTTGTCGACGACGATGCGTGCGCCGAGCGTGCGTGTGACCGGATCAACTTGCGGCAGTACCGCCAGCACCTGGCCGTGCAGTGTTTCCCCAGGCGCGGCCTGAGCGCGTACCTCCACCCTGGCGCCCTTGGCAATGGCATGCGCCAGGCTTTCCGGCACCCGCGCATCCACCCACACCGTGGCCGTACCATTGAGGCGAAACAGCACGGTGCCCGCGTCAAACGTCGCGCCTTCGCGCAGCGTCACTTCGGTGACCACGCCGTCAATCGGGGCCAGCAGGGTCGTTGCCGGCAATGACTGGGACTGCTCGAGTGTGAGAATGGCGCTCTCAGGCACACCGAGCACGATCAGTCGCTGGCGGGCGGCGGCGCGCAGTGCTGCGCTGGCCGCAGATTCGGAGCGCAGCAGCGCCAGATACTCGCCAGCCGCTTCGCTCCAGGCTGGCGCGCCTATCTCGGCCAGCACCTGACCACGGTGTACAGGCTCGAGAGCGGCTCGCACGTACAGGTGCGTTACGTAGCCCGCCACGCGGGTCTGCAGCACAACGGCCGTGCGCTCGTCATAGCCCACGCTGCCCGGCGCCGAGACCTGCGCTGCAATTGCTGCCCGTTCCACCGTGCCCAGCCGGAACGCCAGATTCTGCTGGGCTGCGGCGCTCACTGTCACGCCACCTGCAGTGGCGGCTTCAGTGGCGTAGACCGGCACCAGGGCCATATCCATGAAGGGCGACTTTCCGGGCTTTTCGAACCTGAGCTCGGGCCGCATGGGGTCGCTCCAATAAAGCACCCTGCGCTCGCCGGGCGCTGCGGCTGCGGCAACGTGATTCGTGTTGTCGTGGCGCGCAACGCGCACTGCCCAGCCGTAGCCGGCTGCGGCGCTGAGTATCGCCACGACCAGCATGGCAATGGCGGTCCAGGAGCTACTCCATCTACTGGTAATCATGGTGTCACTCCTGGCGATGGCAGGTAACGCAAGTACGCCCAGGTCTTCGCCAGTGTCCGCTGCTGTTGCGCGTAGGCGTTGGCGATATCAAGCTCATCGCCCAGCACGGCCAGGGTCTGGCGCGAATCCATGCGCCCTGCCCGCAGGCCCACCAGCGCCAGTTCGGAGCGCTGCCGCGCCAGCGGAATGCGCGTGTTCTCGAAAAGCGCCACCCGATCGCTGGCACTGTGCCACTCGTTCAGCGCGGCGATGACCTCGGTGCTGTGCATGCGCAGCGTCATTTCCCGCTCGGCTGCGAGCGCCGTTACAGCGGCACGCTTGGCACGGATCGCCGGGTCCTGGCGCGTGCCGGGAAACAGCGGCAGCGAGAGCGTGAACTCCAGTGAGACCATGTCGGAAAACTCGCGCCCGCGTTTGGCGTAGTCGAGTTGCGCGCTCCAGTCGGGTCGCCTGGCGGCGTTTGCTACGACCACTTCGCTGCGGGCCGCGGCAATCTGTGCGTCATAGCTCAGCAGCGCTACATGCTGGTGGAGCGCCGACAGCAGTTCGCTGTCGCTGGCCGGCAGCACCCTGAACGAGGGCGCCGTGGCGAGTGGACGCTCGGCGTCTGCGCCGATCCACCGGGCCAGTTCGGCGCGCGCATTGCCGAGCTCGCGCTGCGCATCGA
>JAYTUZ010000167.1:0-50787 GCA_043744295.1 Gammaproteobacteria bacterium
CCGCCCCCGGTTGCTTGCGGGGATGTCAAGTTGTGGCTTCTTACTTTGACAGGTTGGCCAGTCCCTCTTTCGCGTCCGACTGACCCGGATTGATCGAAAGAGCCAGCTTGTAGAGTTCAATGGCGCGCGGCTTCTGGCCCGCTTCCTCGTAGAGACGCCCGAGGAAAGCGATCAGGCTCGCGTTGCGCGGCTGGTGCCTGATCGCGACTTCGCAATCGCGGATGGCATCGCTGTAGCGGTTAAGCCAGGACAACGACGTGCACCGGCCTTCGTAGTAGTTGCCCATGTCAGGTTTTAACGAGATGGCTTGCCCGAACGCGGCAACTGCCTTTCCGTATTGTCCCATCGAGTGATAGGTCGCCCCAAGCTCATAGAAGGCAGGATCCATCCTGGGATCCGCCTGAGCGGCCGCCTCGTAGTCCGTTACGGCCTGCGGGTACTGGCGCGCCGAGCGATATGACTTGCCGCGCAGATACAGCGTCGTTGCCAGCCATGCCTTTGGAAGGCGCCCCGAACTCAGAACCTCGGTGAAGATCTGTATGGCGGTCTTGTAGTCCTTGGCGGCGAGGGCTGCCTGGCCCTTCTTGAAGTTACCATTCCAGTCATAGCGCGTGCCTGTCGCGTTTACGCCTGGAGTTCCGGGAGGCGGCACGGCAGCCGACGGTGTCCCTGCAGGCGCAGGCGCTGGTGCCGGATCGGCGAACGCCATCGTGGCATGGAGTGAAATCACTAGTGTCAGGAACGATACGAACAGCTTCTGCACGTCTTCAACCTTTCCGATGACGGGACTGATGATGCGGCTGATGGATTTTGGCGAACACCGGAGACCTCAGCCTCCGACGCGCTTCAGGCCTTCCGTTGCCGTTGCGTTGCCCGGGTCAAGGGCGAGAAGCTTCCTGAAGAGTTCTGCGGCGCGCGCACGGTTCCCTGACTGCTCCGCGGCCTGGGATGCGGCGAGAAGCAGGTTCTTGTCCTGCGGTGTCGCTTCAAGGGCCTTCTCGCAATCAGGAAGCGCGCCAGCGAAGTCCTTGCGGTTAAAGAGAAGGATGCAGCGTGCGCTTCTATACATCGGCGCCGCCGGATCTGCCTTGATCGCAAGGTCAAAATCAACCAGTGCCGCATCTTCCTGGTTCAGGTCGAGGTGGCAGGCAGCGCGCGAGTAAAAAAGGTCGCCCTTGTTGATGTAAGTTGCGGCCTTGTCGAAATCCTTGACCGCGGTCGCGCAGTCCTTCTTCATGCGAAATGCCAGACCGCGACCGTAGTAGATTTGCCCGAGCATGTCTGGCTGGGCGTTGAAGGCGCCTGAGTCGATCGCTTTTGTGTAGAGCTCGATCGCAAGATCCGGGTTCTTCTTGTTCATCGCATCAAGCGCTTCATTTGGGTAGTTCTGCGCATTCTGCTGCTGGCGTGCGCGGCGATCACTCGCGGTCTCGATGGCGGATGAGGGAAGCGTGAAAAGCGCGATCGTGGCGAGCGCGAAAAAAGCCGTAAGCAGCCGCATCAGCATCTAGTACCCCATGAATGGTTGGCGTTTGAGCCTGTGTTGTCAAAAGGGCAGGCCCCGCCTCCCATCAGGAGACCCGGCCCACCCCATCCATCTATCTACATTACCATTGCGGCGCCACGAGGGCAAAATGACGCCTTAACCTTTTGCCAGAGCCACGATCGCGTCCGATAAAGCGACCGTTTGAGCCGCGATTTCCGCGTGCAGGAGTTCCACCATCCGCCCGTTCAGCGCGATTGTGCCTTTCCCCTGATTTTCGGGGAGGGCGAAGGCCTCCAGGATGGCCCGGGCCTGAGCAACCTCGTCCTCGCCTGGCGTGAACACGGTATTGCAGGGTTCGACCTGCGAGGGATGGATGAGCGTCTTGCCGTCGAAGCCCATCGCCCTGCCCTGTTCGCACACGGTGACGAAGCCTGCTGCATTGGCGATGTCATTGTAGACGCCATCGATGACGCTCAATTTGAAGGCACGGGCGGCCATCACGGCGGCGTTGAGCGCCATCAGCAGCGCTTCACGGCCGGGTGTGTGCAGCGCGCGCATTTCCTTCACGAGGTCGTTCGTGCCCATCACGAAGCAACTCAGGCGGCCGCCGCTACCGGCGATCTCGAGCGCGTTGAAGATCGCACGCGGGGTTTCGATCATCAGCCACGTGGCGCAGGAGGCCGGCGCCGCTTTCATGTGCTGCATGGCGTCAGCCACATCCTTCGTGGAGCCGACCTTGGGAACGAGGATCGCGTCGGGACCAGCAGCGCAGGCGTTGGCCATGTCGTCCTTGCCCCAGGGCGTGTCAAGACCGTTAACGCGGATGATCACCTCGCGCTTGCCGAAGCGGTGGGCCTTGACGGCTTCGCAGACCTGCTTGCGCGCAAGTTCTTTCGCGTCCGGGGCAACGGCGTCCTCGAGGTCGAGGATCAGGCCGTCTGCGGGAAGCGTGGCCGCCTTTTCAAGGGCGCGGGCGTTAGAACCCGGCATATAGAGCACACTGCGACGGGGACGGGTGGTCATGGCGGTTCAACCTCACTATTTTGTCCAAAACTATCCCCCGCCGCCTCCGGAGCCAATGCGCCATTAAGCACACGATCCTGTCCATACAGTCTGAAGTCGTGCGTGGCCATGTCGGGAATTCAGTTGTCCGGTTTGCCCTGCAGCGCTGCGGTTCCGAGGTGCTCTGCCTGCCGACCGTGCTGTTGTCCAATCACCCGGGTCACGGAACGGTCGCAGGAGGCGTGACACCTGCTCCTGCGCTGAGCGCGCTGTTTGACGGCCTGAAGGCGCATGGCTGGCTCAGCGGGATTGACGGTGTGCTGACCGGGTATCTCGGGGAACCCGCGCAGGCTGCGGTGGCGGCGCGTGCGGTACGCGAGGTGAAGTCTGCCAATCCAGCAGCGCTCTATCTGTGCGATCCCGTGTTCGGCGATGACGATGGCGCCTATGCGCGACTTGGTGTTGCCGAGGCGATGGCGCGCGATCTTGTACCTCTGGCTGACATCGCGGCGCCCAATCGCTTCGAGTTGTCCAGCCTCACGTCGCAACGCATCGATAGTCCGACTGATGCGTTACGCGCGGCGCGGTTGCTGGGCGTTCCGGAGGTGGTGGTCACATCGGTGCCCCATGATGGCAAGATCGCCAATGTTGCGGTGTCGGCGCTTGGCGCGTGGGTCTGCAGCGTTGCGCGGTTGGATGGGGTGCCGCATGGCACGGGAGACCTGCTGTCAGCGCTTTATTTGCAGCGACGGGTTGCCGGCGACAATGTTCCTGTCGCACTTCAGTCGGCGGTATCGCGCGTGCAGGCCGTAATTGCGGCGAGCCTCGGTCGCAATGAGCTTGCGCTTGTCGAGTGCCAGGACCAACTGGTGACGCCGGATGCGGGCGTCACCGTTGAGGCCCTGTCCTAAGCGGCCTTCTTGAGATGACGTGCGATCAGGATCTCGGCGATCTGGATTGCGTTCAGAGCGGCGCCCTTGCGTAGGTTGTCGGACACGCACCACAGTGCGAGACCGTTCTCGACGGTCGGGTCCTTTCGGATGCGGGAGATGAAGGTCGCGTAGTCGCCGACGCATTCGACCGGCGTTACGTAGCCACCGTCTTCGCGCTTGTCGACGACCATGCAGCCCGGCGCCTCGCGCAGGATGTCGCGCGCCTGGTCGGGTGTGATCGGCCGTTCGAACTCGATGTTGATGGCTTCCGAATGGCCAACGAACACGGGGACGCGCACGCAGGTCGCTGTCACCTTGATGTCCGGATCGAGGATCTTGCGGGTTTCGGCCGCCATCTTCCATTCTTCTTTCGTGTAGCCGTCATCCATGAAAACGTCGATGTGTGGAATGACGTTGAAGGCGATCTGCTTGGTGAATTTCTTCGCCTCAATGGAGTCGGTCACGAAGATGGCGCGTGTCTGGGTGAAGAGCTCGTCCATCGCGTCCTTGCCCGCGCCCGACACCGACTGGTAGGTCGAGACGACCACACGCTTGATGCGCGCGACGTCGTGCAGGGGCTTCAGCGTCACGACCATCTGCGCGGTCGAGCAGTTCGGGTTCGCGATGATGTTCTTCTTGGCGAACTTCGCGATCGCATTCGAATTCACTTCCGGCACCACAAGCGGGACGTCGGGATCCATGCGCCACTTCGACGAGTTGTCGATGACAACGGCGCCCATGGCGCCGATCTTGGGTGACCATTCCGTCGACACGGCGCTGCCGGCAGACATGAGGACGATGTCGGTGCCCTTGAAGTCGTAGTGTTCGAGCGCCTTGCACTTCAGCGTGCGGTCTCCATAGGAGACCTCCCGGCCGACGCTCTTGCGCGATGCGAGCGCGACGACTTCGCTTGCGGGGAATTCCCGTTCGGCCAGGATGTTGAGCATCTCGCGCCCGACATTGCCGGTTGCGCCGACGATTGCGATTTTCCAGGACATTGCGATGCTCCAGTTAGACCAAATTTCCGAGCGCCGCGAGGATCGCGTTGCCCATTTCCGTCGTGCCGACGAGACGCATGCCGGGCTGCAAGATATCGCCCGTGCGGATGCCCTGGTCCAGCACCGCGCCAACCGCACGCTCGACGAGGTCGGCTTCGGCTTTCAGCGCGAATGAATAGCGCAGGCACATGGCGAAAGAGAGGATCGCCGCGATCGGGTTTGCCTTGTCCTGTCCTGCGATGTCCGGCGCCGAGCCGTGGATCGGCTCGTAAAGGCCACGCCGGCCATCGCCCAGCGAAGCAGACGGCAGCAATCCCAGCGACCCGGCCAGCATAGAAGCCTCATCCGTGAGGATGTCGCCAAACATGTTATCGGTAACGGCGACATCAAAATCGCGTGGCCGGCGAATCAGCTGCATTGCCGCTGAATCGACCAGCATGTGGTCGAGTTGCACCTGCGGGAATTCGGCGTGCATGACGCGTTCCGTGACTTCGCGCCACAGCCGCGAGGTTTCCAGGACATTGGCCTTGTCTATCGAGGTCAGTTTGCACCGCCGACCAAGCGCCAACCTGCCGGCCACACGCACGATGCGCTCGATCTCGACCACCGTATAGCTGCACAGATCGCTGGCCGCATCGCTGCTGCGGGTCTTGGCGCCGAAATAGATGCCGCCGGTCAGTTCGCGCACGAATAGCAGATCGACGCCATCCAGAATCTCGGGCTTCAGGGCTGAAGCCTGGTAGAGCGCCGGGTGCACCGTTACCGGCCGGAGATTGGCGTACACGCCCAGTTCCTTGCGCAGTCGCAACAGCCCCTGTTCGGGACGCACCGTGGCCTGCGGCGAGGACCATCTGGGTCCGCCAATGGCGCCGAGCAACACCGCATCGGCGGACCGGCACAGCGCCAGTGTTTCGGCTGGCAGCGGGTCACCGGTGAGATCAATTGCGGCGCCGCCGAACGACGCCTCGCTCATTTTGAAATCATGGCCATCACGCGCGGCGATGGCACGCAACACGGCGACCGCCTCGGCGGTGACCTCAGGGCCGATGCCATCACCGGCCAGCACAGCGATGCGCGCCTTCATCGAGCCATCGCTAGTGCCCGGCGGGCCCGGAGGCTGTGGTCTGGTGGCGGATCTCAAAACGGGTGATCGCGGCTTCCTGTGAGCGCAGGTATCCGAGCTCATCGATGCCGTTGAGCAGGCAGTAGCGCGCGAAACCTTCAATCTCGAAGCGCAGCTGGGTGCCGGCCGGCAGTACGATCACGTTGCGCTCGAGATCGATGAGCAGTTCAGCGCCCGGATGAGCCAGCAACCACTCGGCGCTCGCCGTATCGACCACGATGGGCAGCAAGCCGTTCTTCAACGAGTTGTTGCGAAAGATATCGGCGATCTCGGTGCTGATCACGGCCCGGAAACCATAATCATGCAGCGCCCAGGGCGCATGTTCGCGCGAGGAACCACAGCCGAAATTGCGGCCGGTGACCAGGATCTGGCAGCCGGCAGCGGCCGGCTGGTTCAGCGGAAAATCCGCTTTGAGGGTGCCGTCGGCCGCGTAGCGCCAGTCGGAGAACAACTGCTTGCCCAGCCCGGCGCGCCCGGTGGTGCGCAGGAAACGCGCCGGGATGATCTGATCGGTGTCGATATTGGTGTACGGCAGTACCGCCGTGCGCGAGCGAATTTGTTTGATCGGGTCCATGCAGCTTGCCGTTTTCAGTAGGAGTACAGGCGCGTCAGCCGTTGAGCAGTTCGCGCGGGTCCGTGACCAGTCCGCGCACCGCCGAAGCTGCCGCGGTCTGCGGGCTGGCGAGCAGGGTGCGCGCACCCTGACCCTGGCGGCCTTCAAAGTTTCTGTTGCTGGTGCTGACGGAATACTGCCCCGCGGCGACGTTGTCACCGTTCATGCCGATGCACATCGAGCAGCCCGATTCACGCCACTCGCCACCCGCTTCGATGAATATCCGATCGAGGCCTTCCGCCTCAGCTGCCTGTTTAACCTGCTGCGAACCGGGCACCACCAGCAGCTGGACGCCGCGCGCGACTTTGTGCCCGCGCAGCAGCTCGGCAGCGCTGCGCAGATCCGTGAGTCGACCGTTGGTGCAGCTGCCGATAAAAACCACATCGATGGGGTGATTGCGAATCGGCGCTCCAGCCTGCAGCCCCATATAGGCGAGCGCCTTGTCGAACACCGCATCGTCGCGCCGCACCGGAATGTCGGCGCTGATGGGCATGACCATGCCGGGATGGGTGCCATAGGTGATCATCGGTTCGATACTGGTCCCGTCCAGGCTGACTTCGCGATCAAACACTGCCCCGGCGTCGCCGGGCAAATCCCGCCAGGCGGCCAGCGCCCGTTCCCAGTCGGCCCCGGTCGG
Source organism: Gammaproteobacteria bacterium (assembly GCA_043744295.1). Classification (GTDB taxonomy): domain Bacteria; phylum Pseudomonadota; class Gammaproteobacteria; order Steroidobacterales; family Steroidobacteraceae; genus FEN-1191. The sequence continues at coordinate 6,792 of JAYTUZ010000167.1, forward strand.
TGCCCGGGCGCGGCCCTTGACGTAAGCGTAGGTAACTTCGTCCGGCGCGATCATGCCAGCACGTGCACCGGCCTCGATGGACATATTGCACACCGTCATGCGCTGGTCCATATCGAGGGCGCGAATGGTCGAACCGCGGTATTCGATTACGTGACCAGTGCCGCCAGAGATGCCGATGCGGCCGATGGTAGCGAGGATCAGGTCCTTGGCGCTTATGCCGGCGCCAAGCTGGCCCTCGATGTTTATCGCCAGGGTCCTGGGCCGGCGCTGTAGCAGGCATTGCGTCGCCAGCACATGCGCAACTTCAGTCGTGCCGATGCCAAAGGCCAGGGCGCCGAACGCGCCGTGCGTGCTGGTATGACTGTCGCCGCAGACCACCGTCTTGCCCGGCTGGGTCAAGCCCAGTTCGGGGCCGACGATGTGCACGATGCCGCGCAGGTCGCTACGCAGATCGAACAGTTCAATACCATACTGCCTGCAGTTGCGCTCGAGCTCGGCAATCTGCTGGGCAGCCGATTCCACCATGATGGGGGCGCCGCCGAATACCTGCTCGGTGCGCGTCGGCGTCGAGTGATCCATGGTCGCGATGGTCAGCTCGGGGCGGCGCACGCTCAAGCCCTGCTGGCGCAGCATCGTGAATGCCTGCGGGGTAGTCACTTCGTGCACCAGGTGCAGATCGATATAGAGCACCGCCGGCGTGTCGACGGTTTCCGGAACCACCACATGGCGTTCCCAGATCTTTTCGAACAGCGTTTTCATTTCAGCTGATTGCGGCGACACGCGGTTTGCTCTGCATGTCGACGTAATCAAGCCAGCCCCACTGGTCGGCAGTCTGGCCGTTGAAAAGGCCGAAGAATGCCTGTTGAATCGTCTCGGTAATCGGGCCACGGCGGCCGTTGCCTACCGGTATGCGATCGACCGAACGGATCGGCGTGACTTCCGCAGCAGTGCCGGTAAAGAACAGTTCGTCGGCCAGATAGAGCAGTTCACGCGGCACCGAGCACTCGCGCACCTCGAGGCCGCGCGCGCGCGCCAGGCGCATGATGCTGTCGCGGGTGATGCCGCCGAGCACTGAATGAGCCATCCCCGGCGTGAGCAGTACGCCATCCTTGACGACGAACAGATTCTCGCCCGCGCCTTCGCTGACCGTGCCATCGACGGCCAGGCCAATGCCTTCGGCAAAGCCGAGCCGCTTGGCCTCGAGGCTGATGAGCTGGCTGGAAAGATAATTGCCGGCCGCCTTGGCCATGGCCGGCAGCGTATTGGGCGCCATGCGTTGCCACGAGGAAACGCACACATCCACGCCCTCGGCCTCGCTCTCATGACCCAGGTATTTGCCCCACTCCCAGGCGGCCACCGCGACCTCGATGGGTGGTTCGACTTTCGGCGCCACGCCGATTTCACCGTAACCACGAAACGCCACCGGACGGATATAGGCGCCCTTGCCGAGGCTGTTGACGGCCACGGTTTCGCGGCAGGCGGAGCTGATCTGTTCGGGCGTGAACGGAATCTGCATGCGATAGATCTTCGCTGAATCAAACAGCCGGTGGGTGTGGTCGGCCAGGCGGAAGATGGCAATGCCGCCGGGCGTGACGTAGGCGCGGATGCCCTCGAACACCGACGACCCATAGTGCAGGGCGTGGCTCAGCACGTGCACCGTGGCCTTTTCCCAGGCGACCAGCTTGCCGTTGAACCAGATATAGGGCGTTGCGGGAATGGGCATGCGAACTCCTCGATTGGCTTGGCCTACACGGCAGTCTTGGCATCGATGCGCGCCGCGGCGCGCGCACCACCGGCCTGCGACTGCTCGATGCGGTTGATTACTTCCAGCAGCGCCTTGCAGCTGGCTTCGACGATGTTGGTCGACAGGCTCGAGCCGCGATAGCTGCGATCATGGTAGTCGACGTAGACCACGGTCTCGCCCTGTGCATCTTCGCCCACGGTGACCGCGTGCACTTCGAACTTGCGCACCTTGACGATGATGCCGGTGGCCTGCTCGATCGCCTGGTAAGCGGCATCCACAGGGCCGTCGCCGCTGGCCTTGCCCGCGGTAATCCGGCCGTCGGCGTGCTGCAGCTTGACCGCGGCAGTGGCGGGCGCGCCGAGCGAGGAGCCGATATCCAGCTGCAGCAGCGACCAGGGCCCGTGCGCCGCGCCCTCGGCGCGCAGCACCAGGGCTTCGATATCGCCATCAAACAGTTCTTTCTTGCGATCGGCCAGTGCCTTGAATTCCTCGAACACGCGGTTGAGCTCCAGCTCATCGAGTTCAAAACCCAGCTCACGCACCCGCTCGCGGAATGCGTGCCGCCCACTGTGCTTGCCCAGCACCAGATTGCTGCGCGCCAGACCGACATCCTCGGGGCGCATGATTTCGTAGGTGCTGCGGTTCTGCAGCATGCCGTGCTGGTGAATGCCCGCTTCGTGCGCGAAGGCGTTCTCGCCGACGACCGCCTTGTTGCGTGGAATCGGCTGGCCGGTAATGCTGGAAATCAGGCGACTGGCCGGGTACAGGCGGTTGGTCTGCACCCTGGTGCGCAGATTGAAAAACTGCGAGCGCGTGTGCAGCGCCATCACCACTTCTTCGAGCGAGCAGTTGCCGGCGCGCTCGCCGATGCCATTGATCGTGCATTCGACCTGGCGCGCGCCGGCGACCACGGCCGTGAGGCTGTTGGCCACGGCCATGCCCAGGTCGTCGTGGCAATGCACCGAGAGACAGATCTTGTCTATGCCGCGTACGTTGTGACGCAGATAACGGAACAGTTCGCCGAATTCATCGGGCACGGTGTAGCCGACGGTATCCGGGATATTGATGGTGGTGGCGCCGGCCTCGATGGCCGCTTCCACGACACGGGCGAGGAAATCCAGTTCGGTACGCGAGGCATCTTCGGGCGAGAATTCAACATCGTCGCACAGCGCGCGCGCAATCTTCACGCCTTCGACGGCGCTGCGCACGATTTCGTCCTGGGCCATGTTGAGCTTGTACTGGCGATGAATGGCGCTGGTCGCCAGAAACACATGCAGGCGGCGCCGGCCCGCCGGCGCCAGTGCCTTGGCCGCGGTTTCAATATCGTCGCGCGTGCAGCGCGCCAGCGCGCAGATGATCGACCCTGGCACTTCGCGGGCGACTGCATTGACCGATTCCCAGTCGCCGCGCGAGGCGGCCGGGAAACCCGCTTCGATGATATCGACGCCCAGCTCGGCCAGCGCGCGCGCCACCCGCAGCTTCTCCGGCTGCGTCATGCTGCAACCCGGCGATTGCTCGCCATCGCGCAAGGTGGTGTCGAATATCAATACTCGATCTGCTTCGGGCGCCATGTTGGTCTCGCTGGTAATTCGGACAAAGGGTGCTTAGCGCGCGTCCTTGAGCCAGGGCATGCGCGCGCGCAGTTTCGCGCCTACCTTTTCGATCGGCTGATTCAGGTCGGCGGCCAGCAGTCGCTGGTATTCCTTGCCGCCGGTTTCGCTCTCCCTGATCCACTGGCGGGCAAACTTGCCGGTCTGGATTTCCCTGAGGATCTTGCGCATTTCGTTGCGGGTGCGTGCATTGACTATGCGCGGGCCACGGGTCAGATCGCCATACTTGGCTGTATCGCTGATGTATTTGTGCATCTTGGTGATGCCACCTTCGTGCAGCAGGTCGACGATCAGCTTCAGTTCATGCAGGCACTCGTAGTAGGCCACTTCCGGTTGATAACCGGCCTCGACCAGGGTCTCGTAGCCTTGCACCACCAGCTCAGTGGCGCCGCCGCACAGCACTGCCTGCTCGCCGAACAGATCGGTTTCGGTCTCTTCAGCAAAAGTGGTCGCCAGCACGCCGCCGCGCGTGCCGCCGATGCCATCGGCATAGGCAAGTGCCTTGGCGTGGGCTTTGCCGGTGACATCCTGCGCCACCGCGATCAGGCAGGGCACGCCATAGCCCTGCTGGTACTGGCGACGCACCAGGCCACCCGGGCCTTTGGGCGCAATCAGCACCACATCGAGATCCTTGCGCGGCTTGATCTGCTTGAAATGAATATTGAAGCCATGCGCGAACAGCAGCGTGGCGTTGTGCGCCAGCTTGCTCTTGATCGCCAGGTAGAGATTCTTCTGGGCCAGATCGGGCACCAGCATGGCCACCAGCGTCGCGTCGACCACGGCATCGGCGGGCTCGGCCACCGCCAGTCCGTCACGCTTGGCGTTCTTCCAGCTGGCGCCATTCTTGCGCACGCCGACCACGACCTTGAAGCCGCTGTCCTTGAGGTTCAGCGCATGCGCGCGGCCCTGGCTGCCGTAACCCAAGACAGCGATGCGCGCGCCCTTGAGCGCCTTCTTGTCGACATCCTTGCGCGAATAAAATTCCATCTTTGCGACTCCGGTGAAACTAACAAAAAACCCCGCAGCGGCGGCCGGTGCGGGGTTCTGGTGTGGTTGCGTCGTTGAAACTTCAGCTACACATGCAGTACCCGTAGCGGCTGCTCCGCAGGAGCAGCAGGTCGGCAGGCAGCAGTACCAGCAGCGGCGCTGGCGCGTCGCTGTGCAGCTGCTGATGGCCGACTGTGAGCTGTGAGTGCATGGACCTTCCAAGCCATTACGCCCGGATGATATCAGCACGGCCCCAGGGCGTTGTCAACGCTGAAAGGCTGTTTTCCAGCAGTGCCGATTGGTTAAGCTAGCGGCATTGAACGCGACACTAGTCAACCCGAACCAGTCCGACTCGGCCGTGCCACTGTGGCTGGTGAGCGAGGCGGGCTTGCCGGCGTTCCTGGCACAGCTGACCGCCGCTCAGGCTGCCTGGCTCGGGAATCAGGGTTTCCAGGCCGAGAAGGGCCGGGTGGTGACGATCCCCGACGAGCGCGGCGCAGTGGCGGCGGCTGTAGCGGGCCTGGGGCCGGCGCCCGGCAACGCGCCGGCAAACCTGTGGGATGCCGCGCCCCTGCCCGAGCGTTTGCCCGCCGGACGTTATCGACTGGGCTCGGCTCTGGCGGGCAATGTGGCGACGCAGTTCGCGCTCGGATGGCTGCTGGGCAGTTATCGCTACACGCGGTTTCGAAGCCAGGCCAAGGCCGCGGCGAGCACATCTTTGGTATTGCCGGAGGGCGCCGATGGCGCCTACGCCGAGGCCGCTGCAGCCGCCATGTTCGGCGCACGTGATCTGATCAATGCTCCGGCCAATGAACTCGGGCCGGAACAGCTGGCGCAGGTCGCGGCCGAGCTGGCGCAGGAGTTCGCTGGTCACTCGCGGCTGTATGCCGGCGATGAGTTACGCGAGCAGTATCCACTGGTCCACGCCGTGGGCGCCGGCAGTGCGCGCCCGCCGCGCCTGATCGATTGCCGCTGGCCACGCGCCGGCGCGCCCAAGGTCACCCTGATAGGGAAGGGTGTCTGCTTCGACAGCGGTGGCCTCGATCTGAAGCCCTCCGCGGGCATGTTGCTGATGAAAAAAGACATGGGCGGTGCGGCCTGCGCGCTCGGCCTGGCGCGGCTGCTGCTGACCATGCGCGTGCCGGTTCAGTTGCGATTGCTGATTCCCGCGGTGGAAAACAGCATTGGCGGCAACGCCTTCAGGCCAGGCGATGTGTGGCGATCACGCAAGGGTTTGACCGTGGAGATCGGCAACACCGATGCCGAAGGGCGCCTGATACTGGCCGATGCGCTCAGCGATGCCGATGCTGAGCGGCCTGATCTGCTGATCGACCTGGCGACGCTTACTGGCGCGGCGCGTACCGCGCTCGGCCCTGATCTGCCGGCGGTGTTCAGCGGCGATGCCGCGCTGGCGGAGGCCGCGCAGCGGGCCGGCGACAGCCAGTGCGATCCGCTCTGGCCACTGCCCATCTGGACCGGTTACGACGATGAACTGGCGAGCCGCGTGGCCGACCTCAACAACGTCTCGGCCAGTCCCTTCGCAGGCGCCATCATCGCCGCGCTGTTTCTGCAACGATTTGTGACGGCTACGCCCGCGTGGTTGCATGTCGACCTCTATGCATGGAATCCTCGTGAGCGGCCAGGCCGGCCGGTAGGGGCCGAAGCGCAGGGCATCCGCGCGCTCTATGCGCTGATACGCCAGAAATTCGGGTAATTCCTTCATGAGATTTTGAATGAAAAAAAGCCGGCAACTAATTGATCAAAGGAAGTATTCACGCCTGGTTGTTGACGGCCTGAAGCAGACCCCGGCGCGCGCCATGCTGCGCGCGGTGGGATTCACCGACGCCGATTTTTCCAAACCGCAGATCGGCATCGCCTCCACCTGGTCGAATCTCACGCCCTGCAACATGCATATCGGCGAACTGGCCCGCGAGGTGGCCGCGGGCGCGGATGCGGCCGGGGGCAAGAGCGTGTCCTTCAATACCATCACCGTGTCCGATGGCATCTCGATGGGTTCGCCCGGAATGCGCTATTCCCTGGTATCGCGCGAGATCATTGCCGACTCGATCGAGACGGTGGTCGGCGCCGAGGGCTTCGATGGCTTCGTGGCGATTGGCGGTTGCGACAAGAACATGCCCGGTTGCGCCATGGCCATTGCCCGCCTGAACCGTCCGGCCGTGTTCGTATATGGCGGCACCATTCGCCCGGGCGCAGGGCGGCGCGACATCGTGTCGGTTTTCGAAGCGGTGGGACGCCGTGCGGCAGGCAAGATATCGGATGCCGAAGTGCTGGAGGTCGAGCGCACGGCCATTCCCGGCCCCGGCAGCTGTGGCGGCATGTATACCGCCAATACCATGGCCTCGGCGATTGAAGCCCTGGGCCTGAGTTTGCCCAACAGTTCGGCACAGGAAGCTGTGGGCCAGTCCAAGCGCGATGATTGCCGTCGCGCGGGCGAGGTGGTGATGCAGATGGTGCGCTCGGGGCTTCGTCCGGCGGACATTCTCAGCCGCAAGGCTTTTGAAAATGCTATTTCCATCGTGATTGCCCTGGGCGGCTCGACCAACGCCGTGTTGCATCTGCTGGCGATGGCGCAGGCCGCGCGCGTGAAGCTCAGGCTTGATGATTTCACCCGGGTCGGCAGGCGGGTGCCAGTGCTGGCCGACGTGCGCCCCAGCGGCGCTTACTCGATGTCCGAGTTGATTGCGATCGGCGGCATTCAGCCGCTCATGAAGATGCTGCTCGATGCCGGCCTGCTGCATGGCGATTGCATGACGGTGTCGGGGCGTACGCTCGCGGAAAACCTGGCGGCAGTGGCTGCCTATGCGCCCGGACAGCGGATCGTGCGGCCGCTCGGCAACCCGATCAAGAAGGACAGCCATATCGTGGTGCTGTACGGCAATCTGGCGCCGGAAGGCGCGGTGGCCAAGATCACCGGCAAGGAAGGCCTGCGCTTCGCGGGTCGCGCCCGGGTATACAACGGCGAGGAAAGGGCCACGGCTGCGATTCTTGCGGGCCGCGTCAAGCCGGGCGATGTGGTGGTAATCCGTTACGAGGGGCCCAGGGGCGGCCCCGGCATGCGCGAAATGCTCAGCCCCACCGGGGCCATCATGGGCCTGGGGCTCGGTGACAAGGTGGCACTCATCACCGACGGGCGTTTCTCCGGCGGCAGCCACGGTTTTGTAGTGGGCCATGTTTCTCCGGAAGCTGGCGTGGGCGGGCCGATAGCATTGCTGCGCAACGGCGATCGCGTGACCATTGACGCCGGGCGGCGCTCGATTGACGTGGATTTGCCGGCCGCTGAACTCAACCGGCGCCGCCGAGCACTGAAGCCGCGTAAACCCTATGCTACCAGCGGTGTGCTGGCGAAGTACGCACGGGTAGTAAGCAGTGCGTCACTGGGCGCCATCACCGATCACATTTACCGCTGATGAAAAAATTTGGGTTGTAACGGGTAGAAGTTGCAGCTAAAGTTCAGACGCCGAGAATAAAACGATAGCAGGGGCCGGCCACCAGGCCGCCTAATCTGGGGTTGAACGAAACAGCTTATGAGTGCATACAGTTCATACGGGCACGATTCAGGCTATAAAAATCGCCGCATGATGGTGTTGATCGCCATCATCGTGCTGCATCTCTTCATCGGCTGGGCATTCGTGAGCGGCTTTGGCCAGGCCGCATTGATGATGATTACCAAGGACGTGCAGGTCAGCCTGCTCAAGGAAGATCAGCCCAAGGATCTGCCGCCGCCGCCGCCGAAACCCGATCTGCTGCCGCCGCCGCCCGTGTCCGTGCCGCCGCCGCTGGTGAACATCAATATTCCGATGGACGCTCCGGTGATCGTGACGACCAGCAAGCCGCCGCCGCCGCCGCGTGTGTCCACGGTGCCATCCACGGCCATCGTTACTGTGCGCTTGCCCGACTGTCACGAAGATTATTACCCCAGCCAGGCTCTGCGCCTCCAGCAGGAAGGTTCGGTAACGGTCAAGTTCTGCGTCGGCCCCGATAACAAGATCGAGAGCGCACTCGAAGTACTGACGAGTTCCGGTTTTCCGGTGCTCGATGAAGCGGCCGGCAAGTGCCTGGCGGCCGGGCGCTTCAAGGCCGCTACCGTTGAAGGCAAGCCGGTGCGAACGTGCAAGCCCATCAAGATTACATACAAGCTCAAGCAATAGTTTCTGGTTTCATAATTTTTCAGACAACCCCAATACAATCTGCAGGCCGGATTTAGCTAACGAGGAATTAACATGGATAGCCCAGTCGTCCCTTCCACCGAACAACCCTATGGCCTGCTAGGCTTGTGGCAAAATGGCAACGTTATTTCACGCGGCACGCTGATCGTTCTGGTGATCATGTCGCTGGGCTCGTGGTTCATTATTCTCGTCAAGCTCTGGGATCAGCGCAACATGCGCAAGTCCTCGCTGATCGTCGAGAAGCAGTTCTGGACGGCACCTTCAATCAAGGACGGCGTTGAGCGCCTAAAGAAAGGCGACGACTTCCGCTTCATTGCCGAGGACGGCCTGCGTGCGGTTTCCCATCATGAGGGGCGCCTTACCGATCGCATCGATCTGCACGAGTGGATCACCATGTCGCTGCAGCGCGCCACGGAGGCGGTGAATGGCCGGCTCTCGAATGGTCTGGCGTTTCTGGCCACGGTGGGCTCGACCGCTCCGTTCGTGGGCCTGTTCGGTACCGTCATGGGCATCCTGAACGCGCTCATCGCCATCGGCGTCGCCGGTCAGGTGAGCATCGACAAGATCGCCGGCCCGGTAGGCGAGGCCCTGATCATGACCGCCATCGGTCTGTTCGTCGCCGTGCCTGCGGTGTTGGGTTACAACTGGCTGCTGCGGCGAAACAAGGTGCTGCAGGACAACGTGCGCAACTTCTCCAGCGACCTGCATGCCTACCTGGTGGGCGGTGCACGTGTTGGCGACGGCAGCGCCCCGCCAGCTGTTCGTAAATAATCGGGCCCCGGTCAGTCTTCCCTAGCCGGTAGGTAAATGCCATGTCAATGAATGTTGGAACCTCTGATGGCGATGATGAATTCGGCATCATGTCGGAGATCAACACCACGCCATTGGTCGACATCATGCTGGTGCTACTGATCATCTTTCTGATCACGATCCCGATCCTCACCAAGAACGTCAAGCTGGAGCTGCCGAAAGCGACCAATATTCCAACCATCACCAAACCGGAAAACATCACCATCTCGGTGGATCGCGCGGGCGATACCTACTGGAATGGCGCGCTGGTAGCTGACCGCGATGCGCTGATCAGCCGGGTGCTGGCGGAGGCCGTCAAGGTGCCGCAGCCCGAAGTGCATATCCGTGGCGACGCGGGCGTGCGCTATGAGGCGATCGGGCGCACCCTGTACGCCATTCAGCGTGGCGGCATCATGAAGGTGGGGTTTCTTACCGAGGCCGATCGCGGCATGGCGCGCTGAGCGCACTTCCAAGTTTAGCAGGCGGAGTCAAGCAGCTATGTCGATGAGTGTAGGTGGTGACAAGCAGAACGTGATGTGTGACATCAACACCACGCCGTTGATCGACGTGATGCTGGTGCTGCTGATTACCATCATCATGACCCTGCCGGTGCAGACCCACGCGGTCAAGCTGAACATGCCGCCGCCGACCAATGCGCCACCCCCGGAAACTGTGCCTAAAACCATCGATCTGGTGGTGGATTTCGACGACAGCATCTATTGGAACGGCAACAAGGCCGACCTGGAGCAGCTCGACGGCTATTTTCGTTCCGAATTTGCCCAGGTGCAGTCGACCGGGGACGAGCAGCCCGAGATTCACCTGCGCCCCGACAAACGCTCACACTACGACACCACGGCCAAGGTGCTCGCCGCGGCACAGCGCAATCACATGGAAAAGATCGGCTTCGTGAACACCACCGAATTTTCCCAATAAGCGTCCTGAATTTAGGTACAGGTTTTTTGCCAAGTATCTGATTAATTGAATATTTCACCGCCGCGACTCCCCTAAGGAACCTTAGGTGCGAGCCGCTACTCAAATTTGTTAACAGGGCCAAAGCCTGGCGAGAGGATGAGCATGAGTCGCGTCGCATTGATTGCTGCATTGATTTTGGGTGGTGCTGTCGTCGGCACCAACACCTGGGCCGATGAGCAACCGCAGGTCAGCCGCGGCGTAGCCAAGCTGCTCAAGGCTGCCGATGAGGCGCGCCAGGCCAAGAACTATGCCGAGTGCATCGCCAAGGCCAAGGAAGCCGATGGGGTACCCTCGAAGTCGCCCTACGATATCTACGTGATCAATTCCCTGCTGATGGCCGCCTATGGCGCCCAGGCCAATACCGCTGAGACGGTCAATTACATGGAGCGGGTAGTCGAGTCCTCCTACCTGCCCGCCGCCAGCAAGTCGCAGATTCTCAAGTACCTGATGAGCTACTCCTACCAGCAGAAGTCCTACGAGAAAGCGATTCAGTATGGCGAGCGGGTTCGCGCCGCGGGCGACAGCAGCGACGATATATCCCTGACGATTGCCCAGGCCAATTACCTGTTGGGCAAGTACCGCGAAGCCATGGTTGGTATGGAGGCCATCATTTCCCGTGATGAACAGGCCGGGCGCAAGCCGTCGGAAAAGGGTTTGAATGTCATCTGGAGCTGCGCCATCAAGCTCAAGGACGAATCCGCTGCAGCCAAGACCATAGAAAAACTGATTCTGCATTTCCCGAAGCCCGACTACTGGCAGAATGCCATGGCCTCGATTCTGCAGGATCGCAGCTTCGATGATCGCATTCAGCTCATGACCTACAGGCTCATGAATGAAGTGGGCATTCTCAAGCGCGGCAGCGACTATCGCGACATGGCGCAGATTGCGCTCGACCAGGGTAATCCGGGAGAAGCGCAGGCCGCCATGGAGCAGGCCTTCGCCAAGAACCTTTACACCGAGCAGCGCGAGAAGGAAAGTAACCAACGCCTGCTTGATACCGCAAAAAAGAAAGCACTGGATGATCGCGCCAGCCTGGCCCGCAACGAAAAGGATGCCGCCGCGGCGCCGACCGGTGACGCCCTGGTGCAGATCGGTGGTGCCTACCTGGGATACGGACAGGCCGACAAGGCCCTGGCTGCCATAAACGCCGGTATCGCCAAGGGCAAGCTCAAGTATCCGGATGAAGCCTACATGCTCCTGGGCATTGCCCAGGGGCGTGCCAAGAACAATGCCGAGGCGATCAGGGCCTTCAACAAGGCGACGAGCGATCCGAAGTACGCGCGGCTGGCCAAGCTGTGGGCGCTGGAGGCCCGCAGCTGAATCGGTCTGACATTCATGCCACCGACGTCGAGCTGGTTACTGCAGGGAGAATAGCCATGGCGATCAAGGCCGGCGAGCGCATGCCCGCAGGAAAATTCAAGATCATGGGCGAAAGTGGACCCCAGGATCTCACCACCGCCCAGCTGTTCGACGGCAAGCGCGTGGTGCTGGTATCGGTGCCGGGCGCCTTTACGCCTACCTGCAGTGCCAAGCATTTGCCGGGGTTTATCGCCCAGTCGACGGCCCTGCGCGCCAAGGGCATCGATACCATCGCCTGCATGGCGGTCAACGACGTGTTTGTCATGAACGCCTGGGGCAAGAGCGCTGGCGTTGGCGACCAGGTCAGCATGCTGGCTGATGGCAACGGCGAGTACTCACGCGCCCTGGGTCTGGAGCTGGATGCCACGGGGTTCGGCATGGGCAAGCGCGGACAGCGCTTTGCGATCGTGGTCGACAACGGCGTCGCCACACAGGTCAATGTTGAAGCACCGGGCGAATTCAAGGTATCAGCGGCGGAGTATCTGCTCGGTCAGTTATAGGGCGCGGCGAGCTGCGCCCCCGGCGCCGCGCAGGCGACTCAGCCGCCCAGCGCCGTCTCCAGTTCCGGCAGTATCTTGAACAGGTCGCCGACCAGGCCCAGGTCGGCAACTTCAAAGATCGGCGCTTCGGCATCCTTGTTGATTGCAACAATGGTGCGGGCATCCTTGATGCCGGTGAGGTGCTGGATGGCGCCTGATATGGCCACCGCCACATAGAGCTCAGGAGCGACAATCTTGCCGGTCTGACCTACCTGCATCTCGTTGGGTGCGAACCCGGCATCAACGGCCGCCCGCGAGGCGCCCACCGCGGCGCCGATCCTGTCGGCCAGGCGATAGAGCAGCTGGAAGTTCTCGGCCGATCCAAATCCGCGGCCACCGGAGACCACCCGCGCTGCGCTCTGCAGGTCGGGCCGATCAGACTTGGGCGCGGACAGTTCTATGAACCGGGTGTGCGTGGGCAGCGGCACTTCAGGACGCGCGAGCGAGCGTACCGGCGCACTGCCGCCGGCCGCCGCGGCCTGATACGAGGCCGCTCGCACCGTGCCCACCACCTTGGCTTCGCTGCCGGCGTCGACGGTGGCAATGATGTTGCCGGCGTAAATCGGGCGGCGAAAGCGGCGCGCGGACTCGATGGCGCAGATATCGCTCACCTGCGGGGCGTCGAGCAATGCCGCCACGCGCGGCATCAGGTCCTTGCCAAAAGTGGTGGCCGCCGCGAGCAGCAGCTCGTAAGGGGCGGCGAGGGCCACGATCTGCGGCGCCAGCGTCGCAGCGAGCGCATGGGCATTGACCTCGTCACAGACCGACAGCACTTCAGCGACGCCCTGTATGGCCGCTGCCTGCTGCGCCACCGCAGCATTGGCGGCAAATACTGCGACGGTGATCCTGGCACCGGGCAGGCTGGCGGCGCAGGTGACGCAGCGCGCCGTAGCCGTATTGAGCTCCTGGCCGTTGTGTTCGGCGATGATCAGTACCGCGCTCATCGCAGCACTCCACGCTGGCGCAGTTCTTTCACCAGTTCGGCCGCGTCCGCGACCATGCGCCCCTTGCTGCGCGCCGCCGGGGCGGTATAGGTCACGGACTTCAGTCGCTGGCGCACGTTGACACCCAGTTCAGCGGCCGTGATGGTCTGCAAGGGCTTCTGCTTGGCCTTCATGATATCCGGCAGTTTGATGTAGCGCGGCTGATTGAGCCGCAGGTCGGTGGTGAATACCGCGGGCAGATCGACATCCAGCACCTCGGTGCCGGCGTCGACTTCACGGTTGACACGTGCGGTCTCGCCATTGAAGGTGATCTGCGAGGCAAAGGTGACCTGTGGCCGGTTCCATAGCGCCGCCAGCATCTGCCCGGTCTGGCTGTGATCTTCGTCAACGGCCTGCTTGCCGAGCAATACCGCCAGCGGTTGTTCGCGCTGTACCAGCGCCAGCAGCAGGCGCGCGACATCGAGTGGCTCGACCGCTTCGGCATGGACGATGTGGATGGCGCGGGTGGCGCCCATGGCAAGCGCAGTGCGCAGCTGCGCCTGGGCATCGGCGGGGGCGATGGTGGCGACCACCACCTCATCGGCCAGGCCGCGCTCGCGCAGCCGCAGCGCTTCCTCGAGCGCGATCTCATCGAAGGGGTTGAGGGCCAGTTTGATTCCCTCCATGGCCAGCCCGCCGTCGGGGCGCAGGCGCATGCGCACGTTGTAATCGGGAACCCGTTTGACGCCAACCAGTAATGTTCTCATAGGCTTGACTATACGCTTACGTACCGATGTTGTGAAGGGAGCCAATGCGCCCGGCTGCGCTGGCAGGTATGCTTGAAGCCTGCCATGAACGATCAGCATGCCATTGTTCCCAGCGAGTCGCTGAAAAATGTGAGCTACGAAATCCGTGGCCGGCTGGCGCGTCGCGCCCACGAGCTGCAGCGGCAGGGCTATGAAATCATCTCGCTCAATATCGGCAACCCCGGGCTGTTCGGGTTTCGCACTCCGGAGAGCATGCGGCTGGCGATGGTCGAGAATCTGCCCGCGGCGGAAGGCTATTGCCACCAACAGGGCATTTTTCCGGCGCGCGAGGCCGTGGTCATGCAGCAGCAGGAGCGTGGCGTCACCGGCATCAGCGCTGAAGAAGTGTTCATCGGCAATGGCGTCAGCGAGCTGATCGATCTGGTGCTGCGTGCGCTCCTGAATGACGGCGACGAAGTGCTGGTGCCCAGCCCCGATTACCCGCTGTGGACCGCCGCCGTGAATCTCAATCGCGGCCGCGCCGTGCACTACGCCTGTCGGCCGGAAAACGGGTTTCTGCCCGATTCTGCCGAAGTGGCAGCCCTGATCAGCCCGCGCACACGGGCGTTGGTGGTCATCAATCCGAACAATCCCACCGGTGCGGTATGGCCGCGTGAGACGCTAGCAGCGCTGGCGCGCCTGGCTGAGCAGCACCAGCTGGTGGTATTCAGCGATGAGATCTACGATCAGATGGTCTATGACGGCGCCGAGTTCGTGCCGATGGCGACACTGGTACGCGAGACCCTGTGCGCGACGCTGTCGGGCCTGTCCAAGGTATATCGCGCCTGCGGCTATCGGGTCGGCTGGGCCGTTTTCTCCGGGCGTACGCAGGGCGCGCGCGATTACCTGGCGGCACTCGAACTGCTGAGTTCTTTGCGCCTGTGCGCCAACGTGCCAGGACAGTGGGCGGTGCAGACTGCGCTGGGCGGCTACCAGAGCATCCGCGAACTGGTTGAGCCCGGCGGCCGGTTATATGAGTCGCGGCGCGCCATCATGGAGATGGTGAGTGCCAGCCGGTATCTGCGTCTCGTGCCACCCGCTGGAGCCATGTATGCCTTCGTAGGGGTCGAGTGCGACGCCCTGCCGCAGTTTGATGATCAGCAATTCGCGCTCGAATTGCTGGAACAGAAGCACGTGCTGGTGGCACCGGGCGTGAGCTTCAATGTGCCCTACAAGAATCATTTTCGCGTGACGACGCTGCCCGACGCCGCCACTCTGCGCGTGGTGTTCAGGCGTATCGAAGAGCAGCTGGGCAGCATTGCGGCGCGCGGCGTGGCCGGGACGGGCCGCAAATCCGGGCTCGACGCCAAGGTGCTCAGGGCCGGAGATCGATTTAGATAATACTTCAGATAAAAACGCCAACTATCTGAATTGTTAAAGAATAATTTCAAGATATCTGAGGTGCTGAGGCACGGTGGCACAATCGTTGTGCCCAGCCGTCAGCGCGCGGCGGCTATCCGTCTGGCGCACATGCACGCCCAACTCGAGGCTGGCCTGGCTCATTGGCCCTCGTGCGATGTATTGCCCTGGTCCGCGTGGCTGGAACGCACCGCTGGCCTGGCACGACACGGTGCGCTGCGCGGCCTGCGCAGGCTTGGAGCCACCGAGGAGTGGTGGGTGTGGCGTGCCGCGGCCATCGAGGCTGGCGAGAATCTGGGCGTGTTGATGCCGGCGACGCTCGCCGACGCGCTGCGCGACTCGAGCTCGCGGGTTCGTGATGGCTCATTGCGGTGGCCGGCAAGCAGCAGCAGTGAATGCGCGTTGTTCGAACGGGTGAGCGCCATCATGGCGCGTTACTGTCGGGAGCAGGGCGCGGTTTCGAGTGACGATTGGCTGCCGGTATTGCGTGACATGCCAGCGACGGCGACAGTGCTGCTGTTCGCCGGATTCGAGCAGATGGGCGCGACGCTCAGCAAGCGCCTGCAGGAACTGGGTGCTGTTATCGACGCCGGAGTCGGCGCCGAGGCCATCAGCGCCGATGAGGTTGTGGCCGCCGCCGACCCGCTCGACGAACTGCGCCGTGCGGCGCAATGGAGTCGGGTCCTGCTCGAACGCAACGCCTCGGCACGCGTGCTGATTGTCGTGCCGCGGCTGGCCCAGTGCCGTGCTATCGCCATTCAGACTTTCGACCATGAGCTCAATGGCACCGAGGCCTGTGAGGGCAGCGCGCCGCGCGCGCGCTTCGCCATCGAGGGCGGTGTGCCGCTCAGCGACTATCCACTGGTGAGTGCCGGGCTGGCGTTATTGGCGCTGAGCAGCGAAGCGCTGGAATTTCCAGAACTGGCGGCACTGCTGCGCGGCGATTTCCTGCGCTGTGGAACGCGCGCAGCGCGCGCCGCACTTGAGCTGGTGTTGCGGGATCGGAATGTCTCGGCCAGCAACCTGGTGCAGCTGCAAACGCTGGCGCGAACCGCCGGCGCCCCGTGGTCCGAAACCATCGTGGCGGCGCTCGAGGCGGTCCTGGCGACAGTGCGGCGCGATGCGCTGCGCCGCGAGGAGGCGGGCGCCTGGGCTCCGTTGTTCGCCGCGCGGCTGGAGCTGTGGGGCTGGCCGGGGACCCAGGCTCTGGACAGCGCCGAGCAGCAGCAGCGCGAACGCTTCGAGGGCCTGCTCGGAGAGTTCGCGACGCTCGGATCGGCCGGCGGGCGGATGGATGCAGCGGCTGCGCTCGGATTGCTGCGGACGCTGGCGGCACGCACCGCTTTCGAGCCGGCCACGGACGATGCGGCGGTGACCCTGAGCGCGTCGCCAGGTGACCCGCTGGTGCACTATGACGGTATTTGGGTGACGGGTTTGAACGCTGAGCAGTGGCCGGCGCCTGCGCGGGCTGACCCGTTCATACCGATCGATGTGCAACGCGCGGCACAGCTGCGCGTGGCGAGCCCCGCCGGCCAGCTCGAGAACGCCCAGCGCGCCATGGCGGCCTGGCGCAGTCGCGCGCAAACGCTGGTGTTCAGCTGGCCGCGTAGCGACGATGACGTCAAGCTGCAGCCGAGCAGCCTGTTGAGGCTGCCGCTCGTCCTGGAGCAGGATGGCGAACAGCAACAGCTGCAAGTGCGCGCGGATCCACTGGTCACAGCCTTGCGCGCCAGCGCCCGGCTGGAGCCGCGTCCGCCAGAGCAGGGATTGAACTGGCCTCGCGATCGCACCCTGCCGCGCGGCACGCAGGCCCTGGACCTGCAGGCCGCCTGCCCCTTTCGTGCGACCGCCGAGCTGCGCCTGGATGCGGCGTCGCTGCGCGAACCACTGCCAGGACTGGATCCGCGCGAACGCGGGCGCGCGTTGCATCGGGCGCTCGAGCTGGTCTGGCGGCAACTGGGCGGCTCGCTCGCACTGCGCGCCAGCGGCGCCAGCGCGCTGCAGGAGCTGGCCCACCAGGCGAGTGGGCAGGCCCTGGGAGAGATGCTGGCGCGGCGCGTGACGCCGCTGTCGCCGTTATTGCTCGCCAATGAACGCGCGCGCAGCACCGCTCTGATCGCAGCGTTGCTCGAAACGGAACAAGCCCGCGCCGACTTCACCATCGAGGAGCTGGAAGTCTCACGCGCGCACCAGCTGGCCGGCATGCCCATCCGGGTCAGGATGGATCGCGTTGACCGCCTGAGCGGGGACCGGCTCACGGTCATTGATTACAAGAGTGGTGCGCCAGGGAGATTCGCTGTGGACGAGCAGCGACCGGAGCAGGTTCAGCTGTTGATCTACATGTCATTGGTTGGCGCGCCACTGGCCGGTATCGCCGCCGTACATCTGCGCAGCGCCGCAATCAGCTGGCGCGGTGCGGCCATCGACCCGGCGGTTTTTCCAGCCTTGAGCACGCGGCGCGGATCAACAGTGTCGTGGCCGGAACTGTTGCCATACGCGCAACGCATCGTGGAAGGCCTGGCACGCGACTTCGCGGCAGGCGTGGCAACGGTAACGCCGGCGCCCAGGGCCTGCGAGCGCTGTCACCTGGCCGGGCTGTGCCGGATCGAGAGTGAGCGGCTCGCACTGGCGGAGCCGGCGGTCGAGCAGCCTGGAATTGACGATGAGCATTGAGTTGGAATCGCAGGATCAGGGCGCACGCACGGCGGCGCTGGACATCACGCGCTCGTTCCTGGTGCAGGCGCCGGCCGGGTCGGGCAAGACCACGGTGCTGACCTGCCGCCTGCTGGCGCTACTGGCGCAGGCCGATGCGCCCGAGGAAGTGCTGGCGATTACCTTTACGCGCAAGGCGGCGGCGGAAATGCGCGAGCGCGTCATGCAGGCCCTGCAGCAGGTGGCGGCCGGGCTTCCGGGACGCGCGCTGGAGGCGCCACTGGCGGCAGCGGTGCTGCGGCGCGATCACGCCGGCAACTGGCGACTGCTTGAAAATCCTGCGCGGCTGCGCATCCAGACGATCGATGCCTTCTGCCAGAGCCTGGCCAGTCAGCTGCCGGTCGCCGCACGCGCCGGACTGCAATGGCAGGTGGCGGTACCGGCCACGCCGCTGTACGTGGCGGCGGCGCGCCGCGTGCTCGAACGCGCGCTCAGCGAGCAGGAATTGCGCGCGCACGCGCAACTGCTGTTCGCACGGCTGGACAACAACTGGCAACGGCTCGAAGAACTCCTGGCCGAGATGCTGGCTGAGCGTGCCCACTGGTTGCCGCGCGTGCTGGGGGTTCAGGAACCTGATCTGGGGGCACGGGTGAGCGCCAGTCTGCGCAGCCTGATTGACGACCAACTCAGGCAGGCTGTGGAGCTGATACCGCTGGCCCTGCGAGTGCAGGGCGCCGAGTTCTCAAGGCAGGCCGCCGGCCGGATGCTGGCGGCTGGCGCCATCGACGCTCGGCTGCCGGAACTGGCAGGGGCGGGCGCGACGCTGGGCGCTCTGCATCAGCATCTGCCGTACTGGCAATTCATGTGCGAGCTGGCCCTGACCAGGGACGGTGAGTGGCGGCGGAGCTGGAACAAGAAGCAGGGCATTCCAGCTGAAGACAAACGCCTCAAGCCCGCACTGCAGGCCTGGGTGGTGGCGCTGGCCGGGCTCGCCGGAGTCCAGGAGTTGCTGCGCGAGCTGCTGGCACTGCCCGAGCCGACGATTCCTGCCGAGGATACGGCCGCACTCGCGGCCCTCTCGGTGCTGCTGCGCCAGGCGGCGGCCGAGCTGCAGCTCGAATTTGCCCAGCAGGGTCAGGTCGACTATGCGGCCGTGGCGGCGGCGGCGCGCAGTGCGCTGACCGAGAACGGCCAGCCCACCGATCTGGCGCTGCGCTGCGGCGGTGCCATTCGTCATCTGCTGATCGATGAGTTCCAGGACACGTCCTTCGAGCAGTTTGAACTGTTGCGTGCGCTGGTTGCGGGCTGGGAGGCGGGCGATGGGCGCACGCTGTTTGCGGTCGGCGATCCCATGCAATCGATCTATCAGTTTCGCGAAGCGGAGGTTGGCTTGTTCCTGCGCGCCCGCGATGAGGGTATCGGTGCGCTGAGACTTGGGATGTTGCAGCTGCGGCGCAATTTCCGTTCCGCGCCCGAAGTGATCGCCTGGGTGAATGAGCACTGCGCGGCAATCTTTCCGGTGGCCGATGACGCGCGACTGGCCGCCATCCGCTACCTGCCGGCGCTGAGCGCCATCGCCGATCGGCACGGCTTCGTCAGCCTGCATGCCTTCGCCAGCAACGACCCGCAGCTCGAGGCTGCGCGCGTTGTGCAGATCGTGCGCTCGGCGCGTGAGCGCAAAGCCGACGCCAGCGTGGCGGTGCTGGTTGCGGCGCGCCGGCACGCGGCGCCGATTGCCGCGGCCTTGCAGGGTGCAGGCATCGCAGTGCGCGGTGTCAGGCTCGAGGCACTGCGCGAACGCTCGGTGGTGCGCGACCTGTGCGCCCTGGCGCGCGCCCTGCAGCACCCAGCCGATCGCAGCGCGTGGCTGACGCTGTTACATGGTCCCTGCTGCGGGCTCAGCCTGAGCGAGCTGCAACAGCTGTGCGAAGACCAGGCGGAAACGGTGGCGCAGCTCATCCGCAGCGTCACCCATACCGGGCGGCTGGAGCCGCAGGCGCGCACGCGGCTGGCGCGCGTACGTGCCGCGCTGCTGCCGGTGCTGGAGGGTGCGGAGCGCAGCCTGCCGCTGTGGCAGCGTGTCGATCATGCCTGGTTGCGGCTCGGTGGGCCGGCCGCCTGTACAGACGAGCGCGATCTGGCTGACGCGCAGGCGTTTCTGCAAGCCTTGAGCGAGCAACGCGATGCCGAGTGGTTGGCCGGTGACGCCTTCGATCGCTTCGCTGAAGCATTGTACGCCAGCGCGCCAGCGTCGCCCGGTGCTGTGGAAATCCTGACGATGCACGGCGCCAAGGGACTTGAGTGGGATGTCGTCATTGTCCCCGGCCTCGCCCGGGCCTGGAACTCGGATCGCGATTCATTGTTGCAATGGGTGGAGTTGCCCGCCGCCGGGGGCGGCTCGGAATTGCTGCTGGCGCCCATCAATGATGCCGCGCTATCCAGGGAGCGTTCGGTGGCAGCGTATATTCGCCGCGTGCGCTCGCAGCGCCTGCGCCTGGAACGCGCCCGCCTGCTGTACGTTGCCGCAACCCGTGCCAGGCAGGAACTGCACTGGCTTGGGGCCGCAATGCCCGATGCGCAGGGCGAGTTGCGAGCGCGGGGCGGGACCGCTCTGGCGCTGCTCTGGCCGGCGATTGGCGCGCAATTTGCCGCGCAGCTCGCGGCAGCGGGCGCCACACCCGACCCGGCAGCAGGGTTGAAGTCCTTGCCCGTGCCGCCGGCTGCGCGTGCACAGCGCCTGGCGGCGGACTGGCGACCCACGAGCCTGCCCGCGGTGCTGCAGGTCGAGCAACTTGATCTGTCGCTGCGCGTGCCGGGCGCCAGACCGGAGTACAGCTGGGTCGGTCTGGCCGCGCGCGCGGTGGGCACGATCGTGCATGCGGAGCTGCAGCGCCTTGCGGCGCTGGCCGTCCTGCCTGCAGAACCGGATATCGCTGCCGACCAGTATCTGTGCTGGCTGGCGCAGCTGGGCGTTGCCACGCCGGAGCGCGCTGCCGCCCGTGATCGCATCGTCAGCGCACTGGCTCGCACCCTCGACGATCCGCGTGGTCGCTGGCTTCTGCACGGCAGCCGCGCAGCGCACAGTGAGCTGCGCCTGACCGGCCTGCATGAGGGCAGGGTGATCAACATCATCATCGATCGGTTGATCGTCGATGAGCATGGAGATCGCTGGATCGTCGACTACAAGACCAGCAGTCACGAGGGCGGTGACCTCGACGGTTTTCTCGCCCAGGAGGCGCAGCGCTACGGTCCGCAGTTGCAGCGTTATGCCGAGCTGGCCGGGCAGCACGGGGCGGGGCGTACGCGCGCGGCCCTTTATTTTCCGCTGCTGGGGGAGTTTCGCGAGCTTGCGCTGCGCCTGTGAGGCGCGCTCAGTATGTCCCGGTCAGCGAGAACGGCCGTCGGCCCTGGGCGTCGGCTTCACCCAGGAACTCTACTGCCTTGGCCAGCTCCGGCGTGGCGTCGCTGCGCGCGGCAGCGGTGCCGTGCAATTCGTAGTCGCCTGAGGCGCGCAGCTGCAGCGTTCCGGTCACGGCCAGCGGTCCACTGCTGTCGCGCAGCTCGCCCACCATCATGTCATTGGTCGCGGCGCCGCCCGCGAAACGCAATTGGTAACTGCCAAAGGGCATGGCGGGGCTGAGCTGTTTGAGGGCATTGGCGTTGACGATGCCCTGCAGCGCGCTGATGTGACCCGCCTCAAACCGCAGCAGACTCAGCTCCAGCTCCAGCTGCCCGCTCCAGCCGTTGGGAAACAGCGGCAGCAAACCAGAGTCGAGCGGCACGCTGGCGCGCAGTGCGCTGGCTTCGAGGCGACCGCCGCTGCGCACTGTGAGCTGGGCGCTGCCAGGCAGGCGTGCATCGTGACTGGTGAGGTCTAGGGTGGCACGGGCCAGCAGTAAGGGTAGTGGATGCAGCCGCCAGCTTACCGGCCCGATAGCCAGGCCGCCCACCTGCAGGCGCGCACACTGACCCCGCCAGACCGAGCCTGCCGGTTGCTCGCAGTGGACGCTGGCAGGGGCCATATGCGCGGCCCAACCGGCGGGGAGCCTCGCCACGACAGTCAGCGCAAACAGCAGCAGCGCTGCCAGCCACCATTGGTATTTCATCCAGGGGCGGCGCGCAGCGTGATGGTCGCGCTGACCATGCCAGCGGTGGCGGTATGATCGATACTCGCCGATACCACGTGTACCCCGTACTGCTGCAACAGCGCTGCGGCCCACGCGGTGAGCGAGTCGAAAGCCACCTGTTCCAGGCGCACGCTCAGCGTGCCATTGCTGCCGGGTTGGCTGCCGCTGAGCGAGCGCGCGATTCCCATCGCGCGCGCCACCCGATCGACGAGCACTACCAGCGACTCGTTGCCACCGTGGGGCGTGGTGTTGCGCAGCGTTGCCAGGCGTGGGGCCATTGAGCGCATCCAGGACAGATCACTGCGCTTGCCGGCGACGCGCTGCTGCGTGGCCGAGACCGTTCTTTCCAACGGCAACAGCGCCATGAACAGCAGCAGGCAGGCAGCCAGTACCGCGCCCACCAGTACCAGGCGCTGTTCGCGCGGCAACAGTCGATCGAACCAGGCGCGCAGGGTTTTCATCAGGAATTCCTGCCACGTACCTGCAGATTGCCCTCGTAGGCATCGCCCGCGGCATTGCCCGATACGAACTCCGATTGCCAACCGGCGGCACGCAGCGACTGATTGATGCGCTCCATGCTTTGCGCATCAGTGGTGTGCAATTTCAACTGCAGCGTGCCATCCTGAAAATTCAGGGCTTCGATGCGCGCACCCGGCACCGAACTCATGGCCTGCGCGAGCACCTGCATGGCGGGCAGCAATCCTGAATCATCGCCGGCGGCCTGTGCGCCCAGCAGTGCGCGCTCCAGGCGCCCTCGGGCCGAACCGCTGCCACCGGCCGCATTCGCCAGTGGGCCGAGCAACTGCGCCGTAGCACTGTCAAGCTCGCGTTCGATGCGCGCCAGATTCCACAGGCGATACGCCTGGGTGCCGACGTGAACCATCAGCAACGCACCCGCCAGCACGGCAGCCAGACGCCAGCGCTGCCAATGGGCAGCCGGACTACTGCGGCGCGCATAGGCGCCCTGCAGCAGATTGACGGGCGTGGCGCCGTGCAGTTGCACCGCCAGCCACGGGAGCACGCCAGAACTGAGCAACTGGACCTTGAGACTGGTAAGCCGTGGTCGCGTCGCCTCAACTTCGGCGGAGCGCCGTTGCCAATCCAGAGGTGTAGCGTGCAAGAGCATTGCAGTGGTGGCCGCCTGCTCGCCCAGTGCGACATCCAGGGCGGTGGCGAAGCCGCCCGGCGGCGCACTCAGGGTGGAGCAATTGCCGTCCGCGTCGCTGATGGTCAGCAGCTCGCCTTCCAGCAGCGCGACGGCGTAGCCGCTGAAACGTGGCAGCAGGGCCGCATCGACGATAAGCAGATCGGGGTGCAGATTGACGCCGCCCAGTTGCGCAAGCCAGGCATCCATGGTGGCGCGCGCAATCACGGTGACCGGGGTGCGCGTGGCATCGGTTCCTGCGCCGAGCGCAAAGTGCTGCGATTCCACGTCGGCGACCAGCTGCTCTTCAAGCGCGTAGGCCACTACCTGCGGGGCGCGTGCCGCGCTGGTCCGCGGCAACTCTACGCTGGTATGCAGGGCATCGCTGGCCGGAACCAGCACTGCGACGCGCCGACCCAGTGAGGCCGCGGCGGCGGCTGGCAGCGCGCCAGACTGAACCGCGGACAGCGGCCGGCCATCGCCGTCGGCCAGCAGCCAGCTCGCCTCGCCCTCGTTGGTGCGCGCCAGGCGCAGTACCAGCCAATCCGCCATGATTATTCCGTGCCGAAGGTTCTGAGGATGGGCCGAATCTGCCCGCTCCGATCCTGTTCGATCAGACTGTACAAGGTGAAGCGGGTAGTGCCAATAGTGATCCAGGTGCGCAGGCGGAAATAGTTCGAACTCACGCCTACCTGCGTTTGCACCTGTGCCTTGCGCTGTGGCAGGACGCCAGTCAGGAAATTGGCCACATCCGGGAAGCAGCTGAACTGCGCCCGCTGCGCACTCAGGAACTGCGGGTCGTTCGCGAAGCTCTGGCCCGCCACGGCGTTGAGCACCTCGAGCGGCGCCGTGCACAGATTCAGTTTGGTAGTCGGTGGCAGCGCAGTCACCAGATTCCTGAGCTTGTCGTAACTGGCCCGATCCATGCCCATGGCGAGCAGCTCGGAGCTGCTGGTCAGCGACATGTTGAGCGTACGATAGGGCGGATCCTGCGCCAGGTAGTAGCTGTCTTCGGCGCCGCCCTGAGGGCCAGGCTGATCGTCACTGTCGAGCCAGTCGACCAGCCGCGTGGCATATTTGACGTCTATGTCGAGGCTCTGCAACAGGGCCTCGAACTCACTCACGGCAGTATTGTTCACTACCAGCGGTCCACCCGGATTGGGCTGATCGACAAGACTGTTGAGATTGAATTTGCCCGCCTGATCCTCGATCGAGCCCTCCAGTATGGTGCCAGCGTCGATCTCCAGCGGACCGTAGGGTCTGGCCCAGTCCTGCGTAGGGTTGGTGTCCTGTGGAAACTTCGAGCGGTTCTGCCGCAATATGAAACCTGCATAAGCCTCGGCGAGTTGCGAGAATGCCAGGCCCTGCGCCATGGTGAACACGGCGATGCCGCGGCGTGCGTGCAGGGCGCTTTGCCAGCTGACCGCGGCGGCGATTATGGTGGCGATCGCCACCAGGATGATGGCGGTCAGCAGGGCGATGCCGCGTTGTGTGCGCCGCGCCCTCATCCTGCCACCTCGATCCTGCGCACCAGCGTGCCCCAGTCCTTGAGTATCAGGGTGATCTCAAGCGCCACAGGCCGCGCACGCAGCAGATCGTGCGCCGAGCTGCGGGCGATTATCGGCGTGGGCCAGTTGTCCTCCCAGGTCAGACCGTCATCCATGAATTTGAAGCTCAGCGCCTCAACCTGGTCGAGCAGTTCGCGTTCCTCAACCAGCACCGCGCCAGTGGTGTCGAGTTCGGGCAGGTGCTGGCGTATCAGCTTGCCATCGCGAACCAGATAGCTGACCCGCTGCAATTCACCGCGCGGCAACCCCGCCGGGTTCGCCCAACCGCCGCGCGTAAAACTGATGTAGGCCAGCCCCTGCTGCGCAGCGCTACCGGAAGACGCGCCGTTGCCCGACGTGCCGATGCCAGCAGACTGGTTCTGATTGAGCACCAGCGGGCTCTGGTAGCCGCTGCCCGACAGGTCGCGTACCGGTCGTGGTTGCAGCAGTTCGAAGTCCTGCTCCATGATGCGTAGCGCCTGCTGCACGTTGCTCAGGCGTGCTGCCTGTTCATCGACCTGCTTGCGGTTGATCAGCGCCTGCGAGAGCGCGCTGTAGCCCATTGAAAAGATGATCGTCGTTATGAACAGCGCCACCAGCAGTTCGACCAGCGTAAAACCGTGGCGTTTCATGGCCAATTCGCCAGAACGGATTGTGGCGTGTGCACGGCGTCGCCACGAAAGCCCACCACAGTCGCCAGCCAGTCGTCTAATCGTGCGATGCTGCCCGCGGCCGCAGTGCCGGCGGCGTCCGCATGGCGAACCTGGATGGTGATGCGCTTGATGCCCTGTACCTGCGTGTCATCGACCTCTTGCCGCCAATGCCAGCGCGCGTTGGCGAAATAGACATCGTCTTCGCTCTTGCCATTGGCGGGCTGCGCCGCCCTAAGGCGCGTCTCGGCCAACTGGTTGAAGCCTACCCACGAAGCGAAGCTCTTTTCCCTGAGGCGGATGGTGCTGTCAGCCGCCGAACTCAGCGAAGACAACACCGCGCCCATGCCAAGCGCCACGATCATCAGTGCCACCAGCACCTCGATCAGGGTGAAGCCGCGCGCTGCGCAGTGGCCCGCTGCCCTCACGACGGGGTCTCGACGATCGCGCTGCTCTCCACCTTGCCGGTGTTGGTGCTGCTGACCACCGCACTGCGCCCGGTGCCGGTGCGTTCGAGCGTCAGCTTGAAGGAGGTGAGGTCGCCATTTGAAAAAAGCATGACCTGCGGTGTCAGATCCCGGTCGGCCTGGCGTTTGTCCATGGCGGTCTTGCCCTGGGTTTTGACTTGCACACTACGCACTGGCAGCACGATGGCTTTTTTTTCGACGCTCAGCTGCAGCGCCAGACCCGCTGGCAACACGCGTTCGCGCAGTGACTCATCGAGCGGATCTTCGCTCCACAGCGAGGTGCGCGTGTCGTACATGACAAACCGATAGCCATCCTGCTGGCAGCGCAATCCATATTCGACGGTCTGCAGGGCGGCACGTTCGCGCACGTAATCGATCAGGGCGGTGAGCCGGTCGCGTTCGCGTTCGAGCTGGCTGTCCCGCCCGTTGCCGCCCAGTGAGAGTATGGCGCCGGCCGCCACCAGGCCGATGATCACCATGACCACCATCAACTCGATCAGGGTGAAGCCGCGGGCGCGCACGGCGCTGCCTATTGATCCAGATTCCAGTTGCCGATATCGGCGCTGATGCCTTCGCCACCCACCTGGCCATCGGCGCCCATCGAATAGAGATCGTAGTCACCACCGTGGGTGCCTGGGCTTACGTAGAGGTAGTCGTTCTTCCAGGGATCCTTGTTGACCTTCTGGAGATAACCGCCACTGCGCCAGTTCTTGATGGTGCTGGCATCGGGCTTCTGGGCCAGGGCCTTGATGCCCATCTCGGTCGTCGGATAGACATAGTTATCGAGCTTGAACATGGTGAGCGCGGTCTGCATGGCCTGGATATCCTGCTTGGCCTTGGCGATGCGCGCATCATCGACACGACCGAGGAACTGGGGTACCACCACGGCGGCCAGCAATCCGATGATAATCACCACCACCATGATCTCGATGAGCGTAAACCCGGCATGTCCTGCCCGGGCGCGCGCGGCGCTACACTGTTGCATGATGAATCCTCGGCCAAGGGCGTTGTGGGACGGGTGGCGATCATAACAAATGAGCCTTGCAGCGAATCTGCGATGAACGGCATTTCATGGCGAAAGTCGCTCAACTGCGACGGCGCCTACGGTTGGGCGCTGCTGCTGGTGCTGGCGGTTCTGTTGCTGGCCGCGGCTGGCGGGGCGCCGTGGCTGCTGGCGCTGCGCTTCGAGCGCGGCGCCGTGCAGCACGGTGAGTGGTGGCGGCTGCTAAGCGCTCATGGCGTGCATCTTGGGGTGCGGCATCTGCTGCTCGATGGCGCCGCCCTGATTTTACTGTGGGCGCTGTACGCGCGGGCGCTGGGCCCGAAATCGTGGTTGCTGGTACTTCTGGGCAGCATGGTAGCGATCGATGCGGGCCTGTGGTGGCTGGCGCCGCGGCTGCAGTGGTACGTGGGCATTTCGGGGCTGCTGCATGGCGTGTGGGCAGCGGGCGCTGTCACAAGCACCTGGCGTCGTGATAGCACCGGGTGGCTGCTGATGATTGCGCTGGCAGGCAAACTGGCCTGGGAGCAGCTCGCCGGAGCCAGCCTGGTGGTGGCCTCATTTCCGGTCGTGGTCGATGCCCACCTGTATGGCGCGCTGGGCGCGTTGCTGGCGTTGGCCGCCATGAACATGCTGCCCAGGCGGCTTTAACTGGCGGTCAAGACTAGCCGCTATAATCGACACCACTCTCGGGGAAGCTTCGCAGGTCTGGCATGTCGTTGGCATTGGTATTTCCGGGCCAGGGTTCTCAGTCCATAGGCATGCTCGCTGAGCTCGCGGCGGCGTACCCCAGCGTCGAGCGTACCTTTGCCGAAGCCTCGAGCGCGCTGGGCTACGATCTGTGGCAACTCGTCGTTGCCGGCCCGGGCGAGCGACTCAACGCCACCGAATGCACACAGCCGGCGATGTTGTGCGCCGGCATCGCCACCTGGCGCGTGTGGCAGGAGCTGGGCGGTGAGTCGCCGGCCTGGGTCGCCGGACACAGCCTGGGCGAGTTCACGGCCCTGGTGTGCGCTGGTGCGCTGGAATTTTCCGCAGCGATAGCGCTGGTACGCGATCGCGGGCAATTCATGCAAGCGGCCGTCCCGGCAGGGAGCGGCGCGATGGCGGCCCTGCTCGGTCTCGACGATGCGCAGGCCGAGGCGGCCTGCCTCGAGGCCGCTCAGGGTGAGATCGTCGAGGCCGTGAACTACAACGCGCCCGGCCAGATCGTGATCGCGGGTAGCGCCAGTGCGGTGGAACGTGCGCTTGCAGCGGCCAAGGCGCGCGGCGCGAAGCGGGCCGTGAGCTTGCCGGTGAGCGTGCCGGCTCATTGTTCGTTGATGCAGGGTGCGGCCGGGCAATTCCGGGACCGGCTGGCAGGCTTGAGGATCAGCGCTCCACGCCTGAAATACCTGAGCGCCGTGGATGCCAGCGAGCACGGCGACCCCGAAGACATCCGCGCCTTGCTGGGCAGGCAGCTTGCCAGCCCGGTGCGCTGGAGCGCCACGGTGCTGGCATTGACTGCGCGCGGGGTCACGCAGCTGGTGGAATGCGGCCCCGGTAAAGTGCTCACGGCACTCAATCGCCGCATCGAGCGTCGTCCCGGGATCAGCTGCCTGGCGCTTGAAGACCCGGCGGCGATTCACGCGGCGCTGGCCGTCACATCTGCAAACTCGCAGGAGCAATCGTGATCAGCAACACTGATGTAGCCCTGGTCACCGGGGCTTCGCGCGGCATCGGCCAGGCCATTGCACTGTCCCTGGCGCAGGCTGGCGCTACAGTCGTGGGTACCGCGACCACCAGCGCCGGCAGCGAAGCCATCAGCGCCTGGCTCAGGGAGCGCTCCCTGCCTGGGCGTGGCGTGGTCTATGACGCCGCCGCCGTGGGCGGTGCCGAGGCGCTGGTTGCGCAGCTGGAAGGGCAGGAAGGCCTGCCCACGATTCTGGTCAACAACGCTGGTATCGCGCGCGATGGCCTGGTGCTGCGCCTGAAGGCTGAAGATTGGGATCAGACGCTGAACATCAATCTGTCGTCGGTGTTTCGCCTCACCAAGCTATGCCTCAAGCGCATGCTCAAGGAGCGGCGCGGCCGCATCATCAATATCAGCTCGGTAATCGGTTCGATCGGCAATGCCGGCCAGACGCATTACGCCGCCGCCAAGGCCGGACTGGACGGTTTTACGCGTGCCCTGGCGCGCGAGTTGGCGGGCCGGAATATCACCGTGAATGGCGTGGCGCCAGGCTTTATCGAAACAGACATGACGCGCGCCCTGCCGGCGGAACACCGTACTGCCTACCAGGCGCAGATCCCGCTGGGGCGTTTTGGCAGCCCGGAAGACGTGGCTGACATGGTGACATTTCTCGCCGGGGACCAGGCAGGCTACGTCACCGGCCAGATCCTGCATGTCAATGGCGGCATGTATATGGGCGGCTGAAGCGTAAATAATCAGAAAAATCAAGTACTCGCAATATAGGCTGGTGGCGGCGGGCGGGGTGTTCCCCTACAATACGCCGCCCGCGCGTCCAGGCGGCCTGCCACACGAACAGAGGGTCTGAACAAGATGAGCAACGTTGAACAACAAGTAAAGGCGATCGTAGCTGAACAGCTGGGTGTCAAGGCTGAGCAGGTCACCAACGCTGCCTCCTTCGTCGATGATCTGGGCGCCGATTCGCTCGACACGGTCGAGCTGGTCATGGCCCTCGAAGAGGAATTCGAAATTGAAATTCCGGACGAGGATGCTGAAAAGATCACCACGGTCCAGCAGGCGATCGATTACATCAACGAACGCCGCGCCAAGGTCTGATGCGGCGTGCCTCAGGGAGCGCTGGCACAGCGCCAGCCCAGCACACGTTGTTGGCGGGTTTAACGCTTGAGTAAGCGCCGCGTTGTCGTTACTGGCCTCGGGGTAGTCTGTCCGCTCGGCAGCAGTGTGGACGATGTCTGGGCGGCTGCCCTGCGCGGCGAGAGCGGCATCGGGCCGGTCACGCGCTTCGATGCCAGCGCCATGCCGGTGCGCTTTACTGGCGCGGTGCGCGGTTTCAATCTCGACACTTACCTGCCGGCCAAAGAAGCGCGCCGCATGGATCCGTTCATGCACTACGGCATTGCCGCTGGTGTGCAGGCGGTTGCCGATGCCGGCGCTGAATTCGACCGGCTCGATCGCGATCGCTGCGGCGTGATCATGGGTTCGGGCATCGGTGGCCTCGGCACCATCGAATCCGAACACAATGCCTACCTGGCTGGCGGCACGCGCCGCATCTCGCCGTTCTATATTCCCGGCTCCATCATCAATATGCTGGCCGGCCACCTGTCGATTCGCTTTGGCCTGCGCGGCCCGAATCTGGGCGTAGTCACCGCCTGCACGACCTCGACGCACGCCGTGGGTCTGGCGGCGCGTGCCATCCAGTATGGTGACGCTGATCTGATTATCGCGGGAGGCGCCGAGATGGCCACCACGCCGACGGCGATCGGCGGCTTTGCGCAGGCCAAGGCGCTCTCGACCCGCAATGATTCACCGACCACGGCCAGTCGTCCCTGGGATCTTGATCGCGACGGTTTTGTGATCGGTGACGGCGGTGGGGCCATGGTGCTGGAAGACTACGAGCACGCCAGACGGCGCGGCGCGCGCGTCTATGCCGAACTGGTCGGCTTCGGCATGAGCGGCGACGCCCACCATATCACCGCGCCACCCGAGGATGGCGCAGGCGCGCGCCTGGCCATGCAGAATGCGCTGCGTGATGCCGCCGTGAACCCCGACGACGTGCAGTACCTGAATGCTCACGCCACCTCGACGCCGCTGGGCGACCGGGCTGAGACCGTGGCCATGAAGCAGGCCTTTGGCGCACACGCCTATAAACTGGCGGTGAGTTCCACCAAGTCGATGACCGGCCATCTGCTTGGTGCGGCCGGCGTGCTGGAGGCGGTCTTCTGCGTGCTGGCGATTCGTGACCAGGTGGCGCCGCCGACAATCAATTACGTTACGCCGGATCCGGACTGCGATCTTGATTTCGTTCCGAACACGGCGCGCCAGATGCGCATCGATATCGCCATGTCGAATTCCTTCGGCTTTGGCGGCACCAACGGCACCGTGATCCTGCGTCGCCTGACGGGCTGACGCAGCTTCCAGGCTGCTGCACATGTTGGCACGCGCTCCGCTGATGCGCGAAGTCGAGGCCGCGCCGGCGCAGCTGCTCTGGCTGGCGACCCATCGGCCCGATGACTTTCCACTGTTTCTGGATAGCGCCGCGAGCGGCGAGGGCGTGGCCCGCGACTCACTCGGTCGTTACTCCATCCTGTTTGCGCGTCCGCAGGCCGCGTTGCTGTTGCGCGGCGATGGTCGACTCGAGTGTCAGGGTATCAAGCTCGCGGGCACCGATTTTCTCACGGCGTTCGATGAGTGGTGGCAAAGCGTGCGGATACCGGACGCGGGTGCCGCGCTACCCTTCAGCGGCGGTTGGGCGCTGTACCTGTCGTACGAGATGGCGGCGTTCATCGAAACCGGCCTGGAGGTTCCGGCGCAGCCGGCCGAGGCGATCTGCGCCCTGGCGCTGCGGGTGCGTGCGGCCGTTGTCTATGATCATGCGCAGGCGCGTTGCCTGGTGGTTGCTGAGCCTGGGGCCGAAACGCAGTTGCGTGCGCTCGCGCAGGCGCTGGCGGCGGCGCCAGCCGGCGTGACGCCGGCAGCTGAGCAGATTGGCGCGCAGCCGCCGGCCGACGCCGCCCTGGAAGAGCAGGACGAGTGCCTGTTTCGGGAGGCGGTATTGCGTGCCCAGGACTACATCGCCTGTGGCGACATCTACCAGGCCAATCTGTCGCGCGGCTGGCGCTTGCGTGCTACACAGGCCGCGGGCCAGCTCTACCACCGCCTGCGCCAGGCCAATCCGGCACCGTTCGGTGCGCTGGCGAGTTTTCCCGGCATTTCGCTGCTGAGTTCGTCGCCCGAACGCCTGGTAAGAGTGAGCGGCGGACGTGTCGACACCCGACCGATTGCCGGCACCAGGGCGCGCAGCGGCGCGGCCGGTGCCGATCAGAGCGAACAGTCGCTACTGCTTGCCAATCCAAAGGAGCGTGCCGAGCACGTGATGCTCATTGATCTGGAGCGCAATGATCTCGGGCGTATCTGCCAGCCAGGCAGTGTCGAGGTCAACGAGTTCATGGTGACCGAGAGCTATCGTCATGTGCATCACATTGTTTCCAATGTGCGCGGCGTGCTGCGCAGTGGGGTTACGCCCGGCGAAGTCCTGCGTGCCGTGTTTCCTGGCGGCACGATCACCGGTTGCCCAAAATACCGTTGCATGCAGATTATCGGCGAACTGGAAGGGGTGCCACGCGGGGCCTATACCGGCTCGCTCGGGTTCATCAACCTGGACGGCTCCATGGATTTCAACATTCTGATTCGTACCGCGACCCTGCAGGGCACGACGCTGGAATTTCGCGCTGGCGCCGGCATCGTGGCCGATTCCGATTGGCGGCGCGAACTCGCCGAAACGCGCGCCAAGGCGCGCGGCATGGTGAGTGCCTTTGGCGTGGCACCGTGAATCATTCCGCCACGCTGGTCGATGGACTGGCCGCCAGCACGGTGTCGGTGAACGACCGTGGCCTGCAGTACGGTGACGGGCTGTTTGAAACGATGACCTGCGCACACGGCAAGGTCCGCTGGTTTGAGCGGCACCTGGCCCGTTTGCAGCGCGGCTGCGAGCGGCTGGGGATCGCCATGCCCGACGCAGCGACGCTGCGCCAGGAAATAGCCGTGCTGGCGGGCGAGCGCGAGCGATGCCTGCTCAAGCTCATCGTGACGCGCGGGCAGGCCGCCGGGCGAGGCTATCGCCCCACCGGTACGGAGCGCGCCACCCGCATCCTCAGCCGCCATGATTGGCCGGCCGTTCCCGCCAGCGAATTTCGCCTCCACCTGTCACCCGTCAAGCTCGGTCGCAATGTCGCGCTGGCTGGCATCAAGCATCTCAATCGGCTCGAGCAGGTGCTGGCGCAG
Organism: Gammaproteobacteria bacterium; assembly: GCA_043744295.1. Lineage (GTDB taxonomy): Bacteria > Pseudomonadota > Gammaproteobacteria > Steroidobacterales > Steroidobacteraceae > FEN-1191. The sequence continues at coordinate 39,625 of JAYTUZ010000167.1, forward strand.
CGCGTGGCAGGGCAGGCCGGGGTCGATGAGGCGCTGCAGTGCTGCGAATCCGGGGAAGTCATCTGCGGCACCATGAGCAATGTGTTCGTGGTGAACGGCGATGAATGGTTGACACCGGGCATCACTGCCTGCGGGGTTGCCGGAGTCATGCGCTCCCTGGTGCTGGCAATCGCGCCGACCCTGGCTATTGGGGTGCGTGAGGTGATGCTGACGCCCGCCGATCTGCTGCAGGCGCCGGCAATTGTGGTCAGTAATGTGCGGCTGGGGCTGCAGGCCGTACACTGGTACGAAGGTCGGCGGCTGGCGGCGCCGACCTCCCTGACCCGCCTGTGGGAGGCTATTGATGCCGCAGCGTTCTAGTCCGTGGAAGTGGTGGGCGGCCGCGCTGATCGCGCTGCTCGTGGCGCTCGGGCTGCTCTGGTCGCTCTGTTTGGGCGCCCTGGACCGGGCTTTGCAGGCGCCCCCGGGCACGCGCATCACGGTGCCTGCTGGCGCCAGCCTGCGCAGTGTGCTGACCCAGCTGGCGGCAGTGCATGGCCTGGAGCATCCACGCCTGATCGAAGCCTATTTGCGTATTCGGGGCGAAACCCTGAGCGCCAAAGCCGGCAGCTATATCCTGCCGCCGCAGGCGAGCGTGCGCCAGATACTGCAGCAACTGCAGGCCGGGCAGGTCGCGCTCGAGCAGATCACCATTGTCGAGGGCTGGACCCTGGCGCAGATGCGCCAGGCGATCAACGCCAGCCCCGCACTGGTGCATGAATGGCGCGCTCTGGACGACGCGGCCTTGATGGCGGCACTGGGTGAGCCGGGCGCCGCTGCCGAAGGGCGTTTCTATCCCGATTCCTACCGCTTTGCGGCGGGCAGCAGCGATCGACGGCTGTACGAACTGGCCTGGCAACGCATGAATGAGCGATTGCAGCAGGAGTGGGCGGCGCGTGCGCCCGATCTGCCAGTGGCGAGCGCGCATGAGGCGCTGATCCTGGCGTCCATCGTCGAGAAGGAGACCGGTCGCGAGGATGAACGCCAGCGGGTGGCGGCGGTGTTCATCAATCGGCTGCGCATCAGAATGCGCCTGCAGAGCGATCCGACCATCATCTATGGCCTGGGTGCGCGCTACGACGGGAACCTGCGCCGCCGCGATCTTGAGGCCGACGGACCCTACAACAGTTATACGCGCGCCGGCCTGCCGCCTACGCCGATTGCTCTGCCCGGTGGCGCATCGATACACGCCGTCCTGCATCCCGCCAATGACGCGGCGTTGTATTTTGTCGCTACGGGCAAGGGCGATGGCAGCCATCATTTTTCGACCAGCTACGCTGAACATGGCGCGGCGCTGCGCACCTTTCTCAGGCGCACTGGTGCGGTGCCGGACGCCCAGGCTGGCGGTGCGTCACAATGAGCACGGCGCCATGAAAATATCGCGCTTCATCAGTCTCGAGGGCATCGAAGGTGCGGGTAAATCGACGCTTGCGCGAGCGCTCGGTGATGAGTTGCGTCGGCGCGGTGGCGAAGTGCTGCTGACCCGCGAGCCGGGCGGCACGCCGCTCGCCGAAGCCATACGCGAGATTCTCCTGCGCCGTGGGAGCGACACGCTCAACGCGGTGGCCGAGACCCTGCTGATGTTCGCCGCGCGTGCGCTACACCTCGATAACGCCATTCGTCCCGCGCTGGCGGCGGGCAAATGGGTGATCTGCGATCGCTACACCGATGCCAGCTACGCGTATCAGGGTGCCGCGCGCGGTGTCGAGCCGGGCCTGATAGACCACCTGGCGGCGGCCGTACATGCCGATCTCTGGCCCACGCGCACCCTGCTGCTCGACCTGCCGGTGGCCGAGGGCCTGGCGCGCGCCCGGCACCGCGGCGGCCCGGCTGATCGCTTCGAAGCGGAGCGCCAGGATTTCTTTGAGCGCGTGCGGGAGGCGTACCTGGCGCGTGCCAGCGCGGACCCGCAGCGCATCCGTGTCCTCGACGCGCGCTTGGACGAGCGCAGCCTCGCCGCTGCAGCGCTGGCCGCCATCGCCGACCTGTTGCCCGCATGAGCGAGGGCGTCGAAAAACCTGAGCTGTTCTGGCTCGAGCCCCAGCTGCAGGCGCTGCGCCAGGCGCGGGCGCAGGATCGTTTTCCTCACGGCCTGCTGATCCAAGATGCGCCCGGCGGTGGCGGCGCGCAGCTGGCACTGCTGGCCGCGCAGACCGCGCTGTGCCCGAAGCCCGTTGCGCCCTGCCGCCAGTGCACGATCTGCCGCCAGGTTGCGGAGCAACGCCACCCGGACCTGTGGATGGTCGGGCTCGAGAAGGATGCGCAGCAGATCAAGGTGGCCCAGATCCGCGAACTGTGCGATAGCCTGACGCTCAGCGGCTACAGTTCGCAGGTCAGCGTGGCGATCATCGACCCGGCGGCGGCGCTCAACGCCAATGGCGCCAATGCGCTGCTCAAGACCCTGGAGGAGCCGCGCGCCGGGGTGCACATCGTGCTGGTGGCCAGTGCCGGCGCCAGGCTCCCGCCTACCGTGATCAGCCGCTGCACGCGCCTGCGGGTGCAGCTGCCGGGGCGTGCAGATTGCCTGGCGTGGTTGCGCCGCCACGGCGGCGAGGGTGACTGGGAGACGGTGCTCGAGGTGCTGGGCAATGCGCCACTGCAGGCTCTCACCGTGGCGCCGGCCGAGCTGCGGCGCCTGCGCGAGGAGACCCACCGTGCGCTCGAGGAGGCTCGGCTGGGGCACCTGGACGTCGCCAGCACCGCCGAACGCTGGGTGCGCGATGCCTTCGACCTGCGGCTCTGCTGCGCTGAGAACTGGGTCACACAGCGCATTGTCCGGCAACTATGCTCGCCGGCTGCTGTCACAAAAGTGCACACTGGTGCGCACTTGCCAGCGGGCGATTCGTCTATGAATATACGCGGCCTGTTTCGACTGGCGGACGGACTCCGGGAACTGACCTATCTGGCGACGACTTCGATAAACAAGTCGCTGGCGCTCGAACACCTGCTGTGGCAGGTGCCGCGCTCCACGCAGCGCTGAGTGGACCAATTGGACGCGAGCTTTCAAAAGTAGATGGCAAAAGACAACCAAGCACGCAGCAGCGACCCACCAGCGCCAGGCGAGACCGCGCCGCGGGTGGAGCTGGCGCGTGCGGCCTCGGCGAAGCCCGGCCTGCTGACGCTTACCATCAAGGACAAGAGCGCCCTGTATCTCGCCTATATGCCGTTTGTGAACAACGGCGGCCTGTTCATTCCGACCAACAGCAATTATCGCATCGGCGATGAAGTGTTCATGCTGCTGAACCTGATGGGCGAGGATGAGAAGCTGCCGGTCGCCGGCCGCGTCATCTGGGTCACGCCCAAGGGCGCGCAGGGCAAGCGCACCGCGGGTATCGGCGTGCAGTTCAGCGATCAGGATCGTGGCCAGACCCGCCACAAGATCGAGAACTATCTGGCCGGTGCGCTCTCGGGCGACAAGGCCACGCACACCATGTAGCGCCTGCGCGGCGCTGCCCTAGGTTGGCCGCCGCAACTCCGATTCTGCGCTGGCCAGCCCGCCGCGCAGCACGTAGGCATCGAAACCCCGCTCCAGAAGAATGAACGCGCCAGCCGAGCTGCGCCGGCCGGTGTCGCAATACACGACGTAGGGAACGGTACGGTCGAGTGTCGCGAGCTTCAGGCGGATGAAGTACAAGGGTATGTTGAGCGCGTTTTCGATGGCCAGATTCTGGAACTCCGAGGGCAGGCGCACATCGAGCCAGCGCCCGCCGCGGGCAATGATGGCGCGCGCCTCGGGGTAAGTCACCCATTGCTGCAGCGGCTCGTTCATGAGCTCGCGGAAGTCCTGCTTGCTCAGGCGCATCAGCACGCCATCGGTGAGCATCGTGATGGTGGCATTGCGCTTGGCCTCGGAAATCAGGGCCTCCTCGCCGAAAGTGTCGCCGACCGTGAGCTCCGCCAGGCGGATGCCCTCGCGGTTGAGCGGCGTCTCACGCGTCACCACGCACTTGCCGCTGACGACGGCGTAGAAATAATCGCCTTCGGTACCCTGCTGGATGATCACCTCGCCGGTACGGCAGGCAATGCGCTGCATGCGCATGAAGATGGCCTGGATATTTGCCGGCGGAATCCGGTGGAAGGCCTTGGTCTGCAGCAGCGTCGTCATCCAGTCATCGCCGCCACCGCCACTGCCAAACTGCGCCTGCAACTCACCGACTTCATAGGTGCCGGTCTGATCCCAGGTAATCATCATGTCGAGCAGGTCGGAGTCGATCATCAGGTATTCGAGCGCGTCCACTGCGCGCGCCGACTGGCGGCGTGGCATCTTTGGCGCCAGCGGTAGGCGTGCCTCGGGGGTGCCGCCGCGGATCATGGCCACGGTGCGCTCGCCTTCGCGCAGTTCGACCATGCCGGAGATGAGCCAATAGGTGCGTCGCTCGGTGTCGCCTTCCTTGAAGAGCATGCGATTGGCGGGCAATTCCCTGATTGCCACCTTGCGGGCGAGCGCCGCAATGTTATCCTTCTTCATTCCGTCCAGCGGCGAGAGCTTGCGCAGCAGGGCCACATCGGCGGATCGACCTTCGCTCATTGCAATCCTCAGCGCCCTGATTCGATCAACGATGGTAGCACAAGGCCTCAGGAGCCCAGTTGCGACCAGTAGGCATCAGGATGAAAGCGTGAACCATGGCGTGCTTCGAGTTCGCCAAGACGCGCGACTATCGCCGCTATGCCGCGATCACGGGCATATTGCAGCGGGCCGCCACGGAACGGGGCAAAACCGATGCCAAAGACAACCCCTGCATCGAGCAGATCGGCATCGGCAACCACCTGCTCGCGCAGGCAGGCCGCGCACTCGTTCAGCAGTGCGAGTATCAGCCGATCGGCCAGATCAGCTGGCACGGCAGAAGTGGGCGCGGTGCGCTGCGGCTTGCCATCCTGCCAGAGGTAAAAGCCCTGGCCACTCTTGCGACCGAGCTGTCGCGCCGCAACCAGTTCGCGCATGCGCGTGGCATACGGCGGCATGGTGCGTCCCAGTTCACGGGTGATGATGTCGCCGACGTGGACGCAGACATCCAGACCCACGACATCGGAGAGTTCGATGGGGCCCATGGGCATGCCAAAATCGACGGCCGCCTGATCAATGAGCGCGAGCGGCACGCCTTCGCCGGCCGCATACAGCGCCTCATGCAGATACGGAAACAGGACGCGATTGACGAGGAATCCCGGCCCACTGCGGCACGGCAGTGGCAGCTTGTCGATGCGGCGCGCAAAGGCCATGGCGGCAGCCAGCGCGGCGCTGTGGGTATTGTCGGCGTGAATGACTTCCACCAGGGGCATCTGCGCCACCGGATTGAAGAAATGCAGGCCCACCAGTCGCGCCGGATCCTGCAGCTTCTCGGCCAGCAGCTCGATCGTGATACTCGAAGTGTTGGTGGCGAGCAGCGCGCTGGCCGGCAGGCGCGGTTCAGCCTGGGCGTAGAGCGCGCGTTTGGCGTCCAGGTCTTCAAAGATCGCTTCGATCAGCACATCTGCGCTGGCGATGCCAGTGCCAGCGACATCGGCGTGCAAGCGATCACGGGCCTGCGCGCGCTCGGCAGGATTTTTCAGGCGTTTGTCAAACAGCGTCGCCGCCCGCTGTAGGGCCGGATCGATGTATTTCTGTTCCCGATCCTGCAGCGTGACCTCCAGGCCGCGCAGTGCGCACCAGGCGGCGATATCGCCGCCCATCACCCCGGCGCCGATGACATGTACGCGCTTGATGGGCGTTGCCGGCTTGCCGCCCAAGGCCTTGAGGCGATCCTGCAGCAGGAACATCCGCACCAGACTGCGCGCGCTAGTGGTCGTAAACAGGTGTGCGATCGACTGCGCTTCGGCAGCGAAGGCGGCGCGCCCGCGCGCGCCATGGCGCACCCACAGATCGATGATCGCGTATGGCGCCGGATAGTGCTCGCGCCGCGCCTGGCGGGCGACGCGCGCTTCGAGCGAGGCGCGCATCAGCTGGCGGATACCGGGCAGATTCAGCAGCCGATCGACCAACGGCGGGCGCTGCGCGGCTGGCGCCTCGGTGATCATGCGCCGCGACGCGATCTCCAGTTCGTTGGTGGATACCAGGCGATCGACCAGTCCGATCGCCAGCGCCCGATCGGCGCGCAGCGGCTTGCCGGTGAGCATCAGCTCCATGGCCTGGCGCATGCCCAGCAGGCGCACACTGCGCACTGTGCCGCCAAAACCCGGAATGATGCCCAGCTGAACTTCCGGGAAACCAAGCGACAGGCGGCCGTCATCCACGGCCACGCGATAGCGGCAGGCCAGGGCAACTTCAAGTCCACCGCCGAGGGCAAAGCCCTGGATGGCCGCCACGGTGGGGAAGGGGAGCGCAGCCAACTCGTCGCAGGCCTGCTGACCGTTGCGGATCAATACCAGCGTTTCGGTCGGATTCTGCAGGGTCGTGAATTCACGTATGTCGGCGCCGGCGATGAATCCGGAGCTCTTTCCAGAACGCAGGATAAGGCCGCGCGGCGCTTGGGCCTGCAGTTCCTTGAGTCGCTCCCTGAGTTCCAGCATCACGCTGCGACTGAGCGAATTGGCGGAAGCGCCCGGTCGATCCAGGGTCAAGGTAGCGATGCCCTCGGCATCGCGACTCAGCTGCCAGGCGGTGGGTTCATTCATGTCGCCCCCTCACTTCTTGATTTCGAAATCGCACACCACAGGCCGATGATCAGAGTAGCGCACTTCCGGAATCCGGAAGCCCGTGACTTCGATGCCGGCGCTGACCAGTATAAAGTCAAGCTCGACGCGCGGCTTGCGCGCCGGATAGGTGGGCAGGCCGAGCAGATTGGCGCTGCGCAGGCCCGAGGCGCGCATGAACAGGTAGATCTCGTGCGTGCCCCAGAAGGTATTGAAATCACCGGCCACGATGACCGGTTTGGTAGCGCCGGCGATCAGATCGTGCAGTGTGCGCAGCTGGTACTGACGATGCCGGTATTTCACCGACAGATGGACCAGGAAGACACACACCTCATCGAGCTCGAGTTCGATGATCAGGCGTTTGATGCCGGTGTCGAAGTAGTGAAAGCGTTCGCCGGTAACGCCCGGGGCCGCCAGCAGCGCGTTGGATTGCTTGCGCACGATCGGTACCAGGTTGTTGAGCGAACGCGAGCCGTACTTGCACTCATAAGCCGTGTAGTGGCCGAGCGAGTCGGCAATGTGCTCGGCCTGATTGAGCATGCCCGTGCGTATCGAACCGGTGTCCACCTCTATCAGCCCGACCAGGTCCGGCTGCTCGTGGCGGACGAACTGCGTTATGTCGTCGAGTACCCGGCGGCTGCTGCGCAGGTAGCCCGCGCCAGGCACAGGCAGATGGAACGCCGGGCCGGTACCGGTGGCGTAGCGGATGTTGTAGATCAGTAATCGCAAGAATTTCCAACCTCCGGGTTCGCACAGTACACTGTGCACATGTCACAGCGCGATCCCATCCGCGTTTTTGTCACCCATAACTGGCAGGGCAGTGACGATTATCTGCGCGTCTTCGAATTCCTGGAGAGCGCACGCACTTTCTATTATCGCAATTGCAGCACGCCTGAGAAGCCTCCCGCCGACACGGGCGTCGAGGCGCGTCGCGAAGACCTGCGCCGGCAGATCAACGGCGCCGAGGTGCTCGTGGCTCTGGGCAGCCTGAATGCCACGCAGCCGGAACTGCTGGTTTTCCAGGTCAACTATGCCAAGTCCAGCAACAAGCCGGTGGTGTTATTGGGCGGATTTGGTCGCGACGTGGAGATACCGCGCTATATCGCGGACCTGGCTGACGAACGCGTCGCTTGGGATGAGCGCGCGCTGGTCGATGCCATTCGTCGTCAGGCGCGCCACGAGGAATCGACGCGCTGGGACAGCATCGAGTTCAAGCTCGAATAGGCGCCTGGCTTGCCTAGGCGCGTTGCGCGCGGCCGCCCAGCTTGCCGTGCGCGCCCGCACTCATGCCCGGACTGTCGAGCGCCAGCAGGGCGGCGAGCGGCGTTGCGCTGCGTGGCGGAGCACTGCGCAGGGGTGCTTGCACGGCAGCCAGATCCGCCATGTGCAGGCCATACATGCGCACCGCCAGCGACGCATAACGTTGTGCTTCTTCATTCGAGAGCTTGCGTATCGAGGCACGCACGATGGTGTCGCCAGGAAGCGCTCGCGCGCGATGCATGGCGAGCGACAGCTCGGCGAATTCACGCTGCGTTTCTTCAGGCAATTCCAGCAGATCGAGATGTTCCAGATAATCACTGTAGGCGAGTGCCAGTCGATCTTTCAACGCGCCTTGGCCCGTCAGTATGGTGACGGCTGCCTCCAGTTTGCGCGTCAGTGCCGAATTCATTGCTGCATCCTCACGATGGCTTGACCTGTCCATTTGGAGCGCCCCGACTCTGGGGCAACAGGTGCAGCCTTAATTTGTTCTTAATCTGAAAAGGCTTTGTTGTCAGTAGGCTGCGCGGAGAATATCGCGCAATGCATGCGATTATCAATGCAAAATTGGAGCGCAGCGGTGAGCGGGAAAACAGCAACTCCTTGATATCCTTATCCAAGGCAATAGAATGCCGTTGGGGTACGCATTTTAAGGGATTTATCAAGATATTTGGCCAACAGCCTTGAGGCTGCTGGTAATTTACCTGCAAGACTTAGTTTATGACAGAGACCTGGCGCGGCATTTATCCCATCACCAGCTTCGTTCTGGAGGCATTGGGGCGCAAACGCGATGCCGGCCACGAATCAGGGAGCGATGCTGGCCTGACCAAGCCTGAGCGATTGCTGCTGGTGGCGGTCGAGTTCTGGGCCGCCGCCGCCCATGGCACGCTGGATAGCTGGTTGCGCCCGGATCCGGCGGCCAAACTGCTGAGCGCCCTTCATGCCTTTGAGGGCATCGGGGCGGTACGGGTGGCAAGTGTATTGCGGGTTGGCGCCGAAAGTCTGGGTGGCCACGGAGTCCCCAAAACATCGCTGGCCAAGGTCATCGCGCAGCTTGACGAGCGCCTGGCGCGTACCGATGACAATGTCGATGACCTGATAGCCGCCTTTGCGGCCCGACTCGAAGACCCCGCGGCATTTGCCGCCAGACCGTGAATCCCGCGACCGCCGCGCCACTCGTCCCGGCACGCCGCCTGGACGGACAGGGACGGGCGCACGTCGATACGCGGGCCATCCTGGCCCTGGCTCTGCCACTGATTGCCAACAGCGCCGCGCAACTGGTTCTGAGCCTCACCGACGTCTGGTTCATTGCCCGCATCTCAACCGATGCGCTGGCGGCTGTAAGCGCTGTGCACTGGCTTTCGCTGGTGGTGCTGGTGATCCTGGCCGGCGTCGGTATTGCGGTGCAAACCGTGGTGGCGCAGGCGCAGGGCGCGGGTCGCCGGATGCGTGCTTCCCAGGCCGTCTGGACCGCGCTTTGGGCGCTCCTGCTGGCGGCGCCGCTGTTCGTGATGGCGGGTCTATCCATGCGCTGGGTACTGGGCCCTTTCGGCCTGCCCACGCAGCTGGTCGATCTGGCGGCCGCGTTCTGGCTACCCCGGGTGAGCGGTTCGATCTTCGGGGCCGCGGTCTGGGCGTTGCTGGGATTCTTCAACGGTATCGGTCATCCCAAGATCACGCTGTTGATCACGGCAGTGATGGCCGTGAGCAATGCGCTGTTCAACGAAGTATTCATCTTTCACCTGGGCATGGGCGTTGCCGGCTCGGGACTGGCCACTGCGGCGGCACAGGTGTGCGGGCTGGCTATTGCAATGACGGTGTTTCTGCGCCGCGACTATCGAATCCACTACCGCACCCAGCTGACCTGGAAACCCAAGCTACAGCGTATCGCGGCGCAGTTTCGGCTCGGGCTGCCCATGGGCCTGCTATACGCAGGTGATCTGATCGGGTTTTCCATCTTCCAGATCATGATGGTGAGACTGGGTTCGGTACCCGGCGCCGCGACCCAGGTAGTCATGATCCTGACAGCGGTTTCCTATTTGCCCGGTGTCGGCATAGCACTCGCCGGCACCACCCTGGTAGGCCAATCGGTGGGCGCCTGCGATCGCGCCTGGGCCTACATCCTGGGTAATCGCGTGATCATGATTGCCGCGCTCTACATGGGCGGCATGGGTCTGTTGCTGGCGCTCGCCGGGCCGTGGATCCTGCCGCTGTTCGTGGGTACCCACGATCCGCAGTCCACGGCGGTGGCGGCCCTGGGACTGCGACTCTTGTGGATCGCGGCGCTGTATCAGTTCTTCGATGGCCTGAATCTCGGCAGTGGCTTTTGCCTGCGTGGCGCTGGCGATGCGGTGGTGCCTGCGGCCCTGACCATCGCCAGCTCGTGGCTGGTGTTCGTGCCCGTGGCACACATGCTCATCTTCGCGCCCGGGCAGGGCTGGGCGGAAGTACTGCCACAACTGGGCTGGGGTGCGAGCGGTGGCTGGCTGGCGGTGGTGGTCTATGCCCTGCTGGTTGGCGTGGCGCTGTTCTGGCGCTGGCGCTCACGTGCCTGGCAACAGCTCTCGATCTAGAATGTGCAGATGGTCATTGCAATATTCACCGCCGGCGGCACGATCGACAAGGTCTACTTCGATGCCAAGGGCGGCTACCAGGTCGGCGCGCCCATGGTGCGTGAATTGCTGGCCCACGCCCGCCTGGCCGAGCAACCGCGCATCGTCGAGCTGTTGCGCAAGGACAGCCTGGAAATGACTGCCGGGGATCGCGACGCGATTCGCGCCGCGGTCGCTGCCAGCCCCGAGACGCGGATCATCGTCACGCATGGCACCGATACCATGGTCGAGACAGCCCAGGCGCTGTGCGACATCGCCGGCAAGACCATTGTGCTGACAGGCGCACTGCAGCCGGGACGCTTCAGCGACAGCGATGCCGCCTTCAATCTGGGTTTGGCCTTTGCCGCCGTCCAATTATGTTCAGCGGGTGTCTACGTGGTAGCCAACGGCACCATATTTCCCGGCGCCCGGGTGCGCAAGAACCGTGAGTTAAACCGCTTTGAACTCATTCCCCGCTGACGATCTGTAGACCCATTCACAGACCGCAGCGGCCTCGAGCGGCTAGCCTGCGTCCTTATGTCCACCCCTGGTGCTACACCCACGCGCGCTGCCCGCCCGCCTACAAAAGCCTGCACCTGCGGCCAGCGGATCATCGCCTCGCTGCCGCTGCTGTGGGCGAAATGGGTAT
>JAYTUZ010000168.1:0-13568 GCA_043744295.1 Gammaproteobacteria bacterium
GTGATGAACATCGCCATGAAGCCCACCACGATCGAACCGACGGTGATCGTGATGACCAGCTCGATGAGTGTCATGCCGCGCTGGCGCATGATCAGAAATTGGCCCGGTAGCCCGAGAGCGTGACCGTCACATTCGGCGCGTGGCTCACCGTCACATCGACGCGTCGCAGCGCCGCTGAGCCAATGCCGCCCAATGCGCTCGAAGGCACGACTGCCACCGCGACGTTATAGGTCGACAATGCCGTGATAGCGTTGCCGAACTGATCGCGAGCGCCAAGGTCGGCCAGACCATTGTAGGCGTCGACTGTATTCCAGTTGGCCCGTCCACTGGCGACCGGCGTGCCATAGGGATCCACCACCCAGCGTTGCAGAATCTCATCGAGATAGGCCTGCGCCACCGACACGGCCTGTTGCTGCACCATGGCATCGGCACTGTGACTCGAGGCGGCGGCGAGGGCGCCGAGTATCCAGGTCACACCGATCGCCACGATCGTGATGGCGATGACCAGTTCGATGAGCGTCACGCCGGCTTGGCACTGGCGCCGCATCATTGCACCTGCAGGAAGCCGGTGTTGGCATCGATCACGATGCTGCGTGCCCCGATGACGATGGTGGCACCCGGCAGCGTGACCAGGCGCCCCTGGGTGTCGTATTCGAATATGCCGGTCGGGCCAGCGCTGACGCCTGAGGGCGCGCTGTTGGCAATGGCCGCGCCATCCGCGCCCAGCACCGGCGTGGGCCAGATGGTATCGCTGTTCAGGCAGGTGTTGCCGGATGCCGCCTGCTGGGTCGCAGTGTACGAGGAGCCCGTCAGTGTCAGGCGGGCACGGCAGCCGGTAATGACGGCGGCCTTCTGCGTCGATCGCAGCGCACTGGCCAGCTCATCGGCATAGGCGCGTTCCGAAAACACCGACTGCGTGAAGAAGCGCGGTCCGATGGTGGCCGAGAGCACACCGAGTATCGTGATGACAACGGTGAGCTCTACTAAGGTAAAACCTGCGGAAGCCCGAGGTGCCGCGCAGGTCGAATCCATTCGCGGCATGGCTCTCGCTCCCGCAGGTTCGCCCTGCGTACCCTGGCCGGCGTCGTTCAGCAGCCGCCGGTCACCGCGGCGATGACCGGAGCCGCCCCGGCGGCGGCCGGCGGTGTATAGCTCACCTGGCAGGTGGCGGCAGTCGCAGCACCCACGCGCTGATAGGTCGCCGTGCCCGTAGCGGCGGGAGCGCCCGCCGTAAACGTGAAGTCACCGGGGCTCAGATTGATCGCCCTGTCTATGCCGACGGCACTCGCGTCCGGATAGTTATTGGCCAGGGTGACGGCATTGCCTTCCATGGTGACCGAGGCGGCATTACCGGTGGCCATGGACATACCGCGCGCGAGGGCGGCAGCACTGCGCATGGTGCCGGCCAGGCCCGTGACCGTGGCGGCGCGCGCCGTTGAATCGAGCGAGATGAAGCGCGGGATGGCGAAGGCGGCCAGAATACCGAGGATCGTGATTACAACCACGAGTTCGATCAGGGTAAAGCCGCGAATCTTGGAAGGCGTCATGTTCAGCTCCAAAGCGCTTGCGCGCCGTTAATGGGTGTCAGCAGTTCGCGGCCAGCCGCGCATACCTGTCTTGGTGATCGGCGCTGCGCCACCATTCTTAAGACACGGTTGCCTGGCTGTGAAGTCGGTCACACATGCCGACCTGCCCACGCTGGCTTAGCCCGCGTGGCCAACCTTGCCAATCATGTTCCACATAGGCAGAAACACACCCAGCGCCAGGATCAGCACCAGGCCGCCGACAAAAGCCATCAGGATCGGCTCGATCATCGCGCTCAGGTTCTTGAGCCGGAAATCCACTTCGCGGTTGTAGAACCCGGAGACTTCCTCGAGCAAGGGCGTCAACTCGCCAGTCTCTTCACCCACGGCCACCATCTGCAGCACCAGCGGCGGAAACATGCCAGTCGCGGCCGCGGCGCGGCTCAGGCTCTCGCCGCGTTCAACGGCATCGCGCAGCCGCAACAGTTTCTCGGCCAGGTATTCATTGCCGGCCGAGCGGGCCAGCAGGGTCAGGGCCTGAATCATTGGCAGACCGGCCGCGAGCGAGATGGCCAGCGAGCGCGTGACGCGCGAGAGTACCGCCTGATGCATCAAGTCACCGATCGCCGGGATTTTGAGTTTCAGGCGATCCCAGTGATAACGGCCGGACTCGGTCTTCAGATGACGCTTGAGCATGATGATGCCGGAGACGATGGCGGCCAGCAGCAACAGGCCGTGGTGACGCACAAAATTGGAGGTGCCGATGATGATTCGCGTCGGCAGCGGTATGTCATCGCCGAGTATCCGAAACAGTGGCGCAAAGTTCGGAATCACAAAAATTGTGATGATCACCACGGCGATGCCGATTACAACGACTACAATGGCTGGATAGCGCAATGCGGCCTTGACCCGATCCTGAACCTCCTGATCCTGCCCAAGATATTCGCACAGCCGCAGGAAGGCGTTATCCAGCGTGCCGGTCGACTCACCCACCCGCACCATGCTCAGGAACAGCGGCGAAAACAGCTGCGGGTGGCGTGCCAGCGAGCTGGCAAAATCACGCCCTGATTCGAGGCTCTGCAGCACATCGTAGAGCGCGTCGCGCAGCTGCACGTTATGGGTGGCCTGCGCGAGGCTGCGCAATCCGCGCAACAGCGGCAAGCCCGCCTTGGTAATGGAATACATCTGTCGCGCGAACAGCACCAGATCAGAGCTCTTGGGCTTGCCGGCGCCGAAGCGCTGCAGCAGGTCGCTGACGGATGTGGCGGCAGCGACGTCCGCTGTGATTTCAAGCGGCGTGATGCCAAGATTGAACAGGCGGCTGGCAACTGCGTCGCTGCTCTCGGCCTCCAGGCGCCCGGTAACCAGGTCGCCGCGCCCGCCCCGGCCGCGATAGCGGAACATCAACACGCTTATGCCCTTGCGCCCAGCACTTTATCGACGGCCGCCGGCGCCAGCGCCTCATCGGAGTCGACATCGACCAGTTCCTCCAGGCCTGCGCCCACTGCCATGGCCTCGGCCAACGAGGTGGTACCCACAATTGCCAGATCAATCGCTCCCTGGGCAAGGGGCACATAGCCCTCGCGGGTCCGCGCCGCCCGTGCAAAGCCCTCCAGATCGCCACGCCGCACGGCATCGGCCAGCGTGCGATCAATCTCCAGCAGTTCGTAAACCGCCACGCGACCGCGATAGCCAGTCAGGTTGCAGTATGTACAGCCGGCGCCGGCAACAAATTTCGTGCGCTCCGGCACCAGTGTCGGTCGGCAGCTCTGCAGCCAGCTCAACTCGTGCGCAGTCGGTGTCGCCGGCTGCACGCAGTCGGGGCATACGCGCCGCACCAGACGCTGGGCGATCACGCCGTGCACCGCGGCGGCCACCAGGTAGCCAGCCGCACCCATGTCGAGCAGGCGGTTCATGGTCGCAACGGCATTGATCGTATGCAGCGTCGAGAGCACGAAGTGCCCGGTCATGGCCCCGCGCAGGCCGATGTCCACGGTTTCACGATCGCGCATTTCGCCAACCAGCAGAATATCCGGATCCTGCCGCAACGCAGTGCGCAGGATGCGGGCGAAGTCCAGGCCGATCTTGGCGAGCACCTGCACCTGGGTAATGCGATCGAGGCGATATTCCACCGGATCCTCCACGGTGATCACCTTCACACCCGGCCGGTTGAGATGATTGAGCGCGGCATAGAGCGTCGTGGTCTTGCCGCTGCCCGTAGGTCCGGTGACCAGCACCATGCCCGAGGTGCGATCGATCAGCCGCTGGAAGCGATCACGCAGCTCCGGCTGCATGCCAAGTTTGTCGAGCGACAACAATGACGAAGACTGACTGAGCAGGCGCATCACCACCGACTCGCCGTAGGTGGTTGGCATGGTGGCCAGGCGCACATCGATCGACTGCTCCAGCACCCGCACCGTAAAGCGGCCATCCTGTGGCAGGCGCTTTTCGGCGATATCCAGGCCGCACATCAGTTTAAGGCGGGTAACCAGCGCGCCGGCGACCCGTTTGCCGTCGATCACCTGCTCCTGCAGGACGCCATCGACGCGCAGACGGATGCGCAGCTTGTCTTCGCCGGGCTCGATATGAATGTCGGAAGCGCGCGCCTGCACCGCATCGTGAAACATGGTCTGCAGCAGGCGCAGCACCGGGGCGTCGGGCGACCCCTCCTCGACCGCGAGGTGCTCTATGTCGACATCACCCTCAGCCAGTTCATCGCGCACCGCCTCGGCCAGCGAGGCAATCTCGTCGGAGCGCCGATACACGGCGTCGAGTGTCTTGAGAAACTCGGCTTCACCGACCAGCGCCACGCGCAGCGGCAGCTTGAGCCTGGCCTGCAGTTCGTCATAGGCCTGCAGATCGGCGGGATCCGGCATGCCGATGAGCAGGCCGCGCGAGTCCTGCTGCAACACCAGCGCGCGATGCCGCCGCGCCAGTGCCTCGGGCAATAGCTTGACGGCCTCGCGGTCGATGCGCAGTTGCTTGAGATCCACGAACGGCACCTTCAGGTGCCTGGACAGAAACTCGTGCAGCTGCGCCTCGGCCAGGAACCCCAGATCAGCGAGCACCCGCCCCAGTTTGCGGCCCGAGCGCCGCTGTTCAGCCAGCGCCGCCGCCAGCTGATCCTGGGTGATGATCTTCTGCTGAATCAGCAGATCGCCGAGACGGATTCTGATGCGCGCGTTCATGATCGGCTGCGTGGCGCTGTCAGTGCGCTGCGAACGACGCTTGCGCGTTGAGCGGTGACTTGGGATCGAGTGCGCCAGCATGATCAAGCGCCTGTTGCGCCAGTTGCTGCCAGTCATCGTCACCGCCCACCACCACCGGACGCAACAGAATCACCAGCTCGGAGCGCAGCGTCGCACGCTGCTTGCTACGGAACAGATTGCCCAACAGCGGAATGCTGCCCAACAGCGGCACGCCGTAGTTACGATCGCTGCTGGTGGTACGCATCATGCCGCCGATCACGATCACCTGGCCGCTCTTCGCCCTGACGACGCTGTCGGACTCGCGCACCTGGCTCAGGGCCAGCGGCAGCGAGTCGCGAGAGCCGCCCACCGTCAGGTTCTTCTGCTGTTCGGACACATCGCTGATGGTCGGGTGGATGTGCAACAGCACGCTGCCGTCCGCCGAGATCTGCGGCGTGACATCGAGCGCTACACCCGAGAAGAACGGTGTGAGCTGCACATTGCTGCTGGTGGCGGCCGCCGTACCCACCACGGTATTGCTGGACACGCCGGTCACGAAGAATTGATCGGAGCCGGCCTTGATGACCGCCTTCTGATTGTTGAGCGTGGCAACCCGCGGGCTCGAGAGTACATGGGTCTTGCCCTGCGTCGCGAGCAGATCAATGAACACGCTGAAGTCGGTGGCGTTGATCGCCAGTGAAAATGCGCCGCCCAGGGTATTGATGGGCAGGTTCGCCAGCGGGTTGGCGCCGGGCTGCAGATCAATGGCGCGGCCAGGCTGGTTGAGCAGATTGGAGTTATTGAAGCCGCCCTGGGCCTGCGGCACCGTCTGTGAGCCGGTAAATCGACGGCTGCCCTGGGTGGCGAGCGTGGCCCAGTTGATGCCAGCCTGCAGGCCATTGCTGAGCTCGACTTCAATCACCTTTGCTTCCAGCACGACTTGGCGCACCGCGACATCCTGCACAGTGCCGAGAAATTGCTGCACGTCGCGCAGCTCACGCGCCGTCGCCCGCACCACGACCACTCCCGAGGCCGGGTTGACGACGATTTCCCGACCGCCGTCAGTGCCCACCATCGAACGCAGGTTGTGCGTCAGGTCACTCCAGAACTCTGATGCGCTGCGCGTAGAAATGCTGCTGCCGGTGATGTCAGTCACCTGCGTGCTTTGCTGCGAGTCGCCACCATCGCGGCGAAAGATATTGCCCGGTGGTTCACTGAGTGCGCTGCTCGAGATACTGGCCCCGCCACCGCTGCCGCTACCGCTGCCGGACGCTCCGGCGTTTGGCGTCTGACTGGGCTGCCCCGAGGAGACCCGTGTGCGCGAGGTGCCACGTCGCTCGACGTCGAGATAGTTGACCTGAAAGATCTGCGTGCGCATGCTCGGGGGTGAAACCACAAAGCCGCTCGGCACGCGGTGATAGTCGTAGCCGTACGTGTCGCGCACGGCTTCGAGCACTTCAGGCACCGTGACGCCGCGCATCTTCAGGCTGATCGTGCCGCCCACTCCGGGCTCCAGCACAATATTGTAGGGCGTAGCTTCGACCAGGCCCTCAAAAAATGCCCGCGCCGGAGCATCCGTGAGGGCAAGATCGAAGCGCGGTTCGTCGACCGCCAACGAACTGCCGCTGATGGCGAGGAACGTCAGAACACCTGCACAGCCGATGGACAACTTACGGGTCATGTTCAGGAGCCTCCATTAACCAGTCGCGCCACGCTGGCGGCGGGCCTTTTGATATGCGAATCCGTGGCGACCAGGCGCTGCTCGCGCTCTACGCCGCGACTCTGATAGCGAATGCCATCATCGAGCACTGCGACGATGGTGTAGGCGCCGAGCCGGTCGCCCTCGTGCACCAGTCGCCCATTTACGATGGCTGCACGGTGCGTCGCACCGATGAATAGCGCAGAAACTACTGGTGCTCCGGCCGCTCCACCGCGCGGCTTCAGGGCGCGCTGCGGCGGACGCATGGGGTCGCGCAGCTCGCCCGCAATGCAGGTATTGAGCGCTGCGCAGCCAAGCAGGATAAGCCACAGCGCCTTCATACGCTCATCCAGTCAGCTGACAGGCTGAGCGCGCCGATGACCAGGCGCACCCGGTTGGCCGGGTAGCGCTCTACCTGCAGTTCCAGCCGCTCCCAGTGCAGACGCCAGGGCAGCAGCTCGAGCCCCTTGAGGTAGTTGACGATGCTGGGATAGTCCCCGCTGACGATCAGTTCCAGAGGATGAAGGAACGGCCCGCGGTCAGGGCCTTGTGGCCTCGCATTCGGGGCTGGCCCACCGCTGGCATCATTGCCACGCAGCGCCAGACTCTCGACCGGAAGATTGCGCAGGCTGATCAGCGTGAGACCCTGCTGGCGGGAAATCAGTTCGCCCAGCAGTTCCGCGACCCGTTCGGGCGCCACATAACCGTGCGCAGCCTGGCTGAGTTCACTGTCCAGCTGCGCCAGACGTTGCTCCAGGGCGCGATTGCGTATCAGCGCCTTGATCGCCGGGCTCTGCGCCGCGGTACTCGCCGCGAGACCTGCGGCATCAAGGCGTTGCCCGACTTCGAGCAACTGCTGCCGTGCCGTGCGCGCACGGTGCGCGAGCGGATCCATCAGCAGGGTCTGCCATGCCATCCCCAACAGTGCCACGCTGGCGCCAAATACCATCGTGCGCTCGCGCAGCGACAGGTGATTGATTCGCTCCAACAGCGGAGCGAGGCGTGCGCCCAGTGGCTTCAGATTCTTCATCGCGCTTGTCCAGGCGCTGGCAATTCAAGTCCCGGTGCGCCAATCTCGAAGACCGCCACCGCCGGCTCCGCGTGGGCAACCTGGCGAATCTGCAGACGATTAAAGAAGGCGCCATCGAGTGCGCGCTCGCTTCTGAGCGATCCCAGCCATCCGGGGACCAACCGCGGATCGGTGGTGGCGCCGCTCAGCGCCAGCCGCCCTTCGCCGGTACCAATGATCAGAGCCGTCAGCCACACGCCCTCGATCTGGCGCCGACCGATCGCCTCGAGGCGCGCGGCGAATCCGGAGGCCGGATCGGAGCTACCGCGTCTGACAATCCTGAGAGCATATTCGCGCGCGGCGATCTCCTCGGCGCTGCTCTTCGCCATGGCGTCAAGTTCTGCAAGGCTCGCGTGCGGTTCATTGGTCGCAGCGGCCCGCGCGATCAGGTCCTGCTGCGCTGCTGCCTGCCTGGTCACATCAACAACAGCGCGCTCAATATGCACAGTGCGCCAGCGGGCGAAGCCGGCGACCCCGCTCAGGGCCAGCGCCAGCAGCGTCAACGCGATGCCGATGGCAGCCGCCGAGAACAGGCGCTTTTCGGCGCCCAGAATCGGCTGGAACAAGTTGACTTGTTGTTCCATGGTGTCAGAGCGTACGCTGCTCATCGCGCAGCGCCGCACCTACGGCAATCAAAACTGCCGCCTGCGCCTCAGGCGGTATCGGTGTGGCACAAGTCAGCAGGCTGTTGAGATCCAGCATTGCCACCTCAAGACCAGTTTCGCGGGCCAGATCGACGGCCAGTGACTGGGCACGCGGGTCGAGCGGCGCCACCAGCAGTCTGGTAATGGGCGGCTGGTCGAAATGGCGCTCGTAGTAGTCGAGTGAGCGCTGCAACTCGAGCACCACACTGGTAGCGTCGATGGGCACGGCGTCGGCGCCATGGTCAGCGTCGAGGTCCATCGCGGACTGGAGCGCCATCTTCCTTGAGAAGAAAAAAGTACGGTCGCGCACGATCACGACCGAGGCCGTGCCCCCCGCCAGGTGCAGCAACGCCACGCCGCCCTTGGCGGCCGGCGACCGTGCCAGTACATTGCGCAGACAGAGCTCCGGAATGTCGACCACATCGAAGAACGGCAGGCCAGCGAGCGTCGCGGAAATGGCTTCGATCACGCGGCGTTGCGCGGCCACCGCATACATCATCTTCCCCTGTGTGGTGCGCGCCTGACTGGGCACGGAAAAGACATCGATGACGGCGTCGTCGATGCGGATATCGATGAGGTCCTTGAGGCGCCAGCGCATGGCAGCGCGCAGCTCGGCGGGCGGGACGTCGGGTGCTTCCACCTGCACCAGTTGATAATCATCCGATTGGAGGGCACAGCTGATTGGCATGGGTGGCAGGCCCGCGCCCTGCAACGCCAGCCGGTAGCGATCGGCGCCGTCCGCGCCCGCCAACGGCAGTAGCTCGCAGCGCTCCAGGTTTGCGACTCCGCCGCTGTCGTAGCGCACGACGGCAATCGCCAGCTGATCGCCTTGCCAAGCCAGCCCGACCCGGCCCTTGGCCGCCGCAGTCTTTTTCAGCAATCCGAACACGCGGCCCTCCATGCAGGTCAGCGCCACTCGCGGTGGCTGGTTACAGATACAGGTAGCGGTACCGGCTCGCCAATCTTTAACAAGCTGCAGGCAAATCGCGTAGCGGGCGGAAGGCAGCGAGGCTGGACTGTGACCCGCGTCACGTGCAGCCGCCCTGCGCCGCGCCCTCAAGTGTCCAGTTGGCTGGCCGATATGGCACTTCATAAGCGAGGATCGACAATGACTACAGCGGCTGCGTCGCCTGACAACGGCTCGGTGGAATTCGCGTTCGTAACGGCGCTGGCACGTGAACTATCGGGCGGCAAGATCGAGTTGCCCAGCTTCCCCGACGTCGCGATCCGTGTGCGCCGCGTGTTGCAGGACGAAGACGTCTCGGCCGACAAACTGGTGCGCGTCGTCGGCGCGGATCCGTCGCTGTCCGCGCGCCTGTTGCAGCTGGCCAACTCGGCGGCGATCAATCGGACCGGCAGCCGGATTACCGATCTGCGTATGGCCATCACCCGCATAGGCTTCAACCTGGTGCGCAGCAGCTCCATTTCCCTGGCCATGTCGCAGCTGGCGGGTTCGAAGCCGCTGCAGTCCATCAAAGTGCCGCTGCAGGCACTGTGGAAGCACAGTGCCTGCGTGGCCGCCATGGCCAACGTGGTCGCCAGGCGCCTGACCGCGGTCAACCCCGATGCCGCCGCCCTCGCGGGCATGGTGCACGGCATCGGCAAACTCTACATCATGGTGCGCGCCGTGGAATTTCCCGCCCTGTTCGCCGATCCGCAGAGCTACCAGCGCGTCGAGCAGCTCTGGCACGCCAATATCGCCAAGGCCGTGCTCGAAAGCTGGGAACTGGCCGACGATCTCGTTGCCGCCGTGCACCTGCATGAAGATCTTGAGTATTCGCACGAAGGCGAGGCCGACCTGACCGATGTACTGGTCGTCGCCAACCTGCTGGTCAGCTATCGCGAGCACCCGCAATCCATCGAACTGAATCTGCAGGGCGTCACAGCCGCCACTCGCATGCAGCTCGATGTCGAGGCTTACAAGCGCCTGCTGGGGGAATCCGCCTCGGAAATCGAGGCGCTGCGCGCAGCCCTGGGCAGCTGAGCAGCTGTCAGCGCACGCCAGGCGGCGCTATTGCAGCAGCGGGTGGTCGGCGGGCAGCTGGCGCACGTACCACATGACCAGCCGGTGACGCATGCTGCTCTCGGCCACCTGCTCTTCGGGTAAAGGCTGGATGATCTTGTCGTGCACCAGCAGGCGATAGACATACAACAGCTTCAGACTCGCGGAATCGGTGGCTTCGAATTCCACCGCGCCACGCCCCTCCGCATATTTGACCGCGGCCAACAGGGCCGCCTTGAAAATAGCGTGCTCGTTCTTCAGTTTTTTCATGCTCTCCGTACCGCTTCAACGTTGGGCCCAGGCGCACAGGCGCCGGGCGCCGGGCGCCGGGCGCCCTCAATAAGGGTCTGCTCGCGCTTGTCGAAACACAAGCGCAGCAGCCTGAGCGGCGGCGGCTCGCGATAGAATACCGAGAGCGGAATGGTAGCGACGCCGGCCTCGGCGATCAACGCGCCGGCCAGCCGCACCGCCGGGTCATAGGAATCGTAGGCCGGATCGAAGATGATGACTTCATCGCCAGTGCCGACCAAAGCCTGAATGCTGGAATAGAGCGCCTCGGTGGCTCCCACGGTCACCGTGATTTCGCTCTCCGGATCGACCGCCACCGCATAGCAGCGCTGCAATTTGCGCGCAATCTGCTCGCGCAGCGCCGCCAGCCCGGCCATTGGTGCGTATTGATTGTGACCCTGCCCCAGGTTGATGGCACCGGTCTCGGCGGCACGCCGCGACATGAGCGTGAATACCGTGGTGCCCACGTCCGGCAGCTTGCTGCGCACGCTCATTCGCTGACCAGCTGCATTTCCCGCACGCGCCGCCGCTCGCTGGCGCGCATCCACAGCGCCGAAGCCACCACGCCGCTGGTGACCACCAGCACCATCAGGGTCGCCAGCGCATTGACATCCGGACTCACGCCCAGGCGCACCTTCGAGAAAATGACCATGGGCAAAGTGGTCGAACTGGGCCCGGCCACGAACTGCGAGATCACGACGTCATCCCACGAGAGCGTAAAGGACAGCAGCCAGCCCGAGACGATGGCCGGCATGATCAATGGCAGGGTAATGCGAAAGAACACCGTGGCCGGACGCGCGCCCAGATCCATGGCCGCTTCTTCCAGCGATTGGTCGAAGTGGGCCAGGCGTGACTGGATGATCACCGTGACATAGGCCATCGAGAAAGTGACATGCGCAATGGTGATGGTGGTGATGCCACGTCCGGCCGGCCAGCCGATCAGGCGCTCCATGGCCACGAACAGCATCAGCATCGACAGGCCGGTGATGATCTCGGGCATGACCAGCGGCGCGGCGGTCATGGCGCCCAGCAGGGTGCGGCCGCGAAAGCGCCCGAAGCGCACCAGCACCAGGCCTGCCAGCGTGCCCAGCACCACGGAAATGCAGGCGTTGAGCGTGGCGATGCCCAGCGATAGGCGTGCCGCGCCCATGATCTGGGTGTTCTGGAACAGCAGTGCATACCACTTGAGGGTGGGCGAATGCGCGCTGTCCCATACGGTCACCAGCCGTGAATTGTTGAACGAGTAGACGATCATCGACAGGATCGGTACGTACAGGAAGGCGAACCCGAAGGCCAGCATGGTGGTCACGAAAAAGCGCCGGCGGCGGATCACTTGTGCACCAGTTCGCGACCCTGGTGGCGCTGAAAGATCACGATTGGCACCACCAGCAGCAGCAGCATGGCGATCGCCACGGCACTGGCCACCGGCCAGTCGCGGTTCTCGAAGAATTCGTCGGACAGCACGCGGCCGATCATGAGTTGATCGCTGCGCCCGAGAAGCGATGGGATCACGTATTCGCCAACCGCCGGAATGAACACCAGCAGCGCCCCGGCGATGATGCCCGGTGACGACAGCGGCAGGGTGATGCGCAGGAACGACTTCCACGGCCGGGCGCCGAGATCCGCCGCCGCCTCGAGCAGTGTGCGATCGTGCTTCTCGAGGTTGGCGTACAGCGGCAGGATCATGAATGGCAGGTAGGAGTAGACGATGCCGATATAGACCGCGAAATCGGTCTGCATCATGACGATGGGCTGGTGTATCAGCCCCAGGCTCATGAGCACGTTGTTGATGACGCCGTTGTTCTTGAGCAGACCGATCCAGGCGTAGACGCGCAGCAGGAAGGAAGTCCAGAACGGCAGGATGATCAGCATCAGCAGCAGGCTCCGGGTCGCAGGCGCGGCCCGCGCAATGCCGTAGGCCATTGGATAGCCCAGCAGCAGGCACAAGCAAGTCGAGACCGCCGCCACCTTGAGCGAGTAGAGGTAGGAGCTGATGTACAGCGCATCGGTGGCCAGGAAGGCGTAGTTCGACAGATGTACGCGCAAGGCCAGTACGCGGTGATCGACCCATTCCCACAGCGGCGCATAGGGTGGAATCGACAGCTGCGCCTGCGAAAAGGAAATCCCGAATACCAGGATGAACGGCACCATGAAGAACAGCAGCAGCCACAGCATCGGTACGGCTGTGACCAGGCGCCGGCCGAGATGGCGGGTACGCACGCTTCAGCCCATCCCTACTACCGGACTGCCGGCATCCCAGCAAAGATAGACCGCTTCATCCCACTTGAACTGCTCCTCGGGTTTGCGGGTACGGTTGGCCTGCGTGACACGCACTTCACGTCCGCTATCAAGCCGCACCAGGTAGACCGACATGTCACCCAGATAGGCGATGCCCTGCACCACTCCGTGCGCCCAGTTGTCCGGTCCGGCCGGCGCGCGGCGACTGAGCTCGATTTTCTCCGGACGGATGGCCACCCAGCAATCGGTTGCCGGCGGCGCGCTCACGCCGTGATCGATGTACACGGGAGCGGGCAACTGCGGACAGTTGACGCGCACGAACTGCGGCTCGTCCTCGCACAGGCGCCCCTCGAACAGGTTCACCGAACCAATGAAATCGGCCACGAAGCGTGTCGCCGGAAATTCATAGATATCGCGCGGCGTGCCCACCTGCACGATCTCGCCACGGTTCATCACGCCGACGCGTGTCGCCAGCGTCATGGCCTCTTCCTGGTCGTGGGTCACCACCACGAAGGTGACGCCAAGCTTTTCCTGGATGCTGATCAGCTCGAACTGCGTGTGCTCACGCAGCTTGCGATCGAGTGCGCCGAGCGGCTCGTCGAGCAGCAGGAGCTTGGGCCGCTTGACCAGCGCGCGCGCCAGCGCCACGCGCTGGCGCTGGCCACCGGAGAGCTGGTGCGGTTTGCGCTTCGCATAGTCGCCGAGCTTGACGATCTCGAGTATCTCGGTCACGCGTCGGTTGATCTCGGCACGCTTCAGCCGCTCCTGTTCCAGGCCAAAACCGATGTTAGCCGCGACCGTCATGTGCGGAAACAACGCATAGGACTGGAACATCATGTTGACCGGGCGCTCGTAGGGCGGGATATCGGCGAGGTTCTGACCGTCGATGTACAGGGCGCCGGAACTGGGGGCTTCGA
>JAYTUZ010000169.1:0-13464 GCA_043744295.1 Gammaproteobacteria bacterium
GTGTGCCAGTTGCCGGTGACCAGCAGCAGCATGGCAAATTCACTGCCGAGCGCCGCCATGCGGCTCTCGGCAATGCTGCCTCCGCAATCGGTAATGACCTTGGTCAGGTCGTGCACCATACCGGTACGATCGCTACCGATGGCGGAAATGGCCACGTGTTGCCGGCCAGGAGTAGTGGGGTCGTTCACGGGCGGAAGTGTACCGGAACCGGACTTGCTTCGGGCCACACCGCACCCGTAACATCCCGCGCCATGTTTTCAGGCAGTCTGGTCGCAATCGTAACGCCCATGCAGGGCGATGGCGCCATCGATTTTGGGGCCTGGGATCGGCTGCTGGACCTGCACCTGGCCAGTGGCACTGCCGGGGTGGTGGTCGGTGGCAGCACCGGTGAGTCGGTGACCCTGATTGAGGAAGAAATGCTGCAGCTGTTGGCGCGTGCCCGCACCCGCCTCGACGGCCGCATGGCACTGATTGCCGGCGTGGGTGGCAGCAGCACGGCGGGTGTTGTGGCGCGCGTCAGGCGCCTGGCCGCGAGCGGGGTTGACGCGCTGCTGGTGGTAGCGCCGGCCTACAATCGACCGACCCAGGAGGGTTTGTATCAGCATTTTGCCGCCATTGCGGCCGCGGCGCCGGCCCCGGTGCTGCTGTACAACGTGCCGGGCCGGACAGCGGTTGACCTGCTGCCGGTCACCGTGGCGCGCTTGGCTGAACTACCGTCCATCGTTGGCATCAAAGAGGCGGTGAGTGATCTGGCCAGAATCCGTGAATTGCTGCGTGTGCTGCCGGCGCGTTGCGCCGTGCTGTCGGGCGATGACGCCAGCGCCTGCGAAGCCGTTTTGGCCGGCGCGCACGGAGTCATTTCCGTGAGTGCGAACCTGGTGCCGGTGGCGATGGCGGCGCTCATGAAGGCGGCCGCGCGCGGCGAGCGCGCTCTGGCCGAACGCCTGGATGCGCCGCTGGCGGCGCTGCATCGGGATCTGGGGGTGGAGTCGAATCCCATCCCGGTGAAATGGGCGCTGGCCGAAATGGGCCTGATTGGCACCGGAATTCGTCTACCCCTCACCTGGCTCAGCGAGAGTCTGAGGCCACGCCTGCGGGCCGCACTGCAGGCCGCGCCGGTCAATGCTTACACCACACAGGCACTCAGCGCATGACACCACTGTTTCGAATTCTTCGCCGCACGGCCTGCCTGGCTCTCGCGGCGCTCGCCCTGAGCGGGTGCTCGTGGATGCATCGCAACCGCGCGTCCAGTTGCCGCGAGAACAACGTCGTAACCGAGGCCAGGAATCTGCCGGCTTTGAAAGTACCCCCTGGCCTGGACACGCCCGATACGCGCAACGCCATCAAGGTGCCGGAGCTGGCTGAGCCGGAAAGAACCCGTTCGGCGCATGAACCCTGTCTTTCCAGACCCCCGAGTTACAAGGGTTGAGCCCAGCGCTCTGCTACAATGCGCCGCGCTGGACCGCTCCCATGCGCGCTTGCCGACGAGTGTTAAATCACATTAAGATTATTCTGTAACATGTTGAAAGGAGAGGTGGCCGAGCGGTCGAAGGCGCTGGACTGGAATTCCAGTAACATCTTCACGGGTGTTCGTGGGTTCGAATCCCACCCTCTCCGCCACAAGTCCATGGTGGTCCGCGCCGGTTCCTTCGCGACGATGAGCCGCCAATCCCGTCAGGCCCGGAAGGGAGCAGCGGTAACGGCAACCTCGTGCGCCGAAGTTCGGCCGGCGCGGGCTGCCTCCCGCGGCGCCACTCACGCCACCTGCAGGCGGGGCTGAGGCAGCGTGGCCTACACCGCATTGGCGCGCCGCTGGCGACCGCGCACCTTTGGCGAGATGACGGGCCAGGAGCATGTGCTGCGCGCCCTGAGCAATGCGCTCGATAGCGACCGGGTGCACCACGCCTTTCTGTTCGCCGGCACCCGCGGAGTGGGCAAGACCACCGTCGCGCGCATTCTGGCCAAGTGCCTGAACTGCGAGTGCGGTGTCAGTGCGCAGCCCTGTGGCGAATGCGCCAGCTGCCGGGAAATCGATGCCGGGCGTAGCATCGACGTGATCGAAGTCGATGCCGCCTCGCGCACCAAGGTCGATGATACCCGCGAGCTGCTCGACAACGTGCAATACGCGCCGACGCGCAGTCGTTACAAGGTGTACCTGATCGACGAAGTGCACATGCTGACGACGCAGTCGTTCAACGCGCTGCTCAAGACCCTGGAGGAGCCGCCGCCGCACGTAAAATTCCTGCTGGCGACCACCGACCCGCAGAAGCTGCCGGTCACGGTGCTGTCACGCTGTCTGCAGTTCAATCTCAAGCGCCTTTCGATCAGCATGATCAAGGCGCGTCTCACCCACATTCTTGATGCCGAGGGCATCGCTTACGATGCGCCGGCATTGCAGCTGCTGGCGCAGGCCGCCGACGGAAGCCTGCGCGATGCGCTCTCGCTGCTCGATCAGCTGCTGGCTTTCGGCAATGGCGCCGCACGCGAGGCCGAGGCGCGCGCGATGCTGGGCACCGTGGCTTTCGATCATGTGGCGCGACTGGGCCGGCTGCTGGCCAATGGTGATCCTGCGGCGCTGGTCAGTGACCTGCAGGCACTCGAAGACCTGTCGCCGGATTTTGGCGGCCTGCTCGACCAGCTGGCGGCGCTGCTCGAGCGCGTCGCCCTGCAGCAGCTGCTGCCTGACTACGCCGGCGATGAGTTGTTCGAGATCGAGCTGGTAAGGGAACTGGCCGGGCGGCTGGCTCCCGAAGACGTGCAACTCTACTATCAGACGGCGATCCTCGGACGGCGCGACCTGGCGCTGGCACCCGATGCGCGTACCGGCTTTCGCATGACGCTGATTCGCATGCTGGCGTTCCGACTGGAATCTGCGAGCGGGGGCGCGCCCGCTCGCGCACTGCCGCCGGCTGCAGCGCGCGCTGCAGTGCCGCCGGCAGCCGTGCCGCCGCCTGCGCCGAGCGCAGCCGTGGTGCCGGCGCCGACTGCCGCGTCCACCAACCGGGGAGCTGAGGTCGGCTGGAGCGAAATGATCGCCGCGATCGAACTGGACGGGCCGACGCGCATGCTGGCGCTGAACTGCGCACTGCTCGGGCGCGAACCCGGAGTGCTGCGCCTGCGGCTGGATCCGCGCCAGGCCGGCGCACGCACCCGCTCACGTGAAGAAAAACTGGCGCAGGCCCTGGCCCGTTTCCTGGGTGAAGCGCTGCGCCTCGAGATCGAAGTGGCCGAGAGTGCAACCGAGACCCCGGCGCAGAGCGGTGAGCGGCAGGGCCAGCAGGTGCTGGCGGCCGCCCGGGTCGCGCTGCAGGCCGATCCCACGGTGCAGGCGCTGCAGGAGCGCTTTGGCGCCACGCTCAGTCCCGAGTCGCTGCGGCTACGCGGCCCCGCCTGAATCCACGATCATTGCTCTGACACGAGGAAAGCAGCTATGCGCGGTGACATTGGCAACATGATGAAGCAGGCCCAGGCCATGCAGAACAACATGCAGAAAGTGCAGGCGGAAATCGCGCAGCTGGAAATCACCGGCGAAGCGGGTGGTGGCATGGTCAGGATCACCATCAACGGCCGCCATGAGGCGCGGCGCGTGCAGATTGAACCAAGCGTCTATGGTGAAGATCGCGAGTTGCTGGAAGACCTGCTGGCCGCCGCCCTCAACGATGCGGTCCACAAGCTCGAGGCCGCCACGCAGGCCATGATGAGCAATGCCATGGGTGGATTGAAGCTGCCGCCAGGCATGAAGCTGCCATTCTGAGCCAGGCCCGAGCATGCAGCATTCACCGGCCTTGGCGGCGCTGATCGATGCGCTGCGTATCCTGCCAGGGGTGGGCCCGAAGAGCGCGCAGCGTATGGCCTTCCACCTGCTGCAGGAGGCCCGGCCAGGCGCGCAGACGCTCGCGCAGGCGCTGCAGCGCGCACTCGAGCGGGTCGGCCGCTGCCAGCAATGCCGCATGCTCACGGAAGCCGCGCTGTGCGGCATCTGCGCCAGCCCGCAGCGCGACGCTACGCTGCTGTGCGTGGTTGAATCCCCGGCTGACGTCGTGGCCATCGAGCAATCGGGGGGCTATCGCGGGCGCTATTTCGTCCTGATGGGTCACCTCTCGCCGCTCGATGGCATCGGACCTGAGCAGCTGGGCGCGCGTGAGTTCGAACAGCTGCTGAGTGCAGGCCAGATACGCGAGGTGATCCTCGCTACCAATCCCACGGTCGAAGGCGAGGCGACTGCCCATTTTCTCTCACAGCTTGTGCGCCAGCATCGACTGCAAGCCAGCCGCATCGCCCACGGCGTGCCGGTCGGCGGCGAACTCGAGTATGTGGACGGCGGTACGCTGGCGCACGCCATGGCCGGGCGCCTGGCGCTCTAGCAGCCTGTTTGCACCTGGCTGATCGCTAGCGCCCGCGTCGCCCGCGCGGCACGAGCTCGCGCAGCTGTTTATGGAGCCGGTGCAGGCGCCGATAACTCTCGTAGCGCCGGGCGCTCATGGCCCCCGTGGCGACTGCCTGCTGCACGGCGCAGTCGGGTTCCTGCAGATGCGCGCAATCGGCGAAGCGGCACCGCGGGGCGTAGTGCGCCACTTCGGCAAAGCCCAGTGTGCGCGGGTCCAGCTGCTCGAGCGCTGGTGCGAAGTCGCGCACGCCCGGTGAGTCGATCAGCGCGCCGCCGCCCGGCAGCTCGTGCAGACACGACACGCTGGTGGTGTGCCTGCCTTCATCGCTCCTGAGCAGCTCGCCGATCGCGGCATCGCAGCCCGGCACCAGCGCACGCAGCAACGAAGACTTGCCCACTCCGGATTGACCCACGAGCATGGCGCATTCATTGCGCAGCCGCGCCTGCAGGGCCTGCATCCCGGCGCCCGATTGCGCCGAGCACGCCAGTTGCTCGTAGCCAGCCAGAGTGTAGGCTGCGAGCTCGCGCTGTACCTCTGCCGTGAATTCCAGATCTGCCTTGTTGGCCACCAGCAGCGCTGCGATCCGGGCGCTGTGCGCCGCCGCCAGATAGCGATCGACGACAAACAGGTCCGGTTCCGGGAGCGGCGCCAGTACCACGATCAGGCAGGTGACATTGGCGGCCACCAGCTCCGGGCGGCCGCGGGCATTGGTTCGAAACAGCGCCGAACGACGCGGCGCAACGGCCTGCATCTGCCACTGCGCGTGCGGCGCATCGTATTGGCAGTCGACTTCATCGCCGCAGACGAACTGCAGATTGCGTCCGGCCGCGCGTGCCTGCACCTCGACGCCATCGGCCAGCCGCACGCGTGCCACGGCGCCGTGCGAGATCAGAACCTGGGCCCGGGAGCGATGCGGGTAATTCACCCTGCTATCATGCCTGATAGCGAGGAGAGTACGTGTGGGCAGCAATGAACACCTGATCTGGATAGACCTGGAAATGACCGGCCTCGATCCCGATGCCGACAGCATCATCGAGATAGCGACCCTGGTGACCGACAAGGAGTTGCGGCTCGTTGCCGAAGGTCCCGAGCTGGCCGTTCACCAGCCGGATGAAGTGCTGGCGCGCATGGATGAGTGGAATCAGCGCCAGCATGGTGGCAGCGGGCTGTTGCAGCGGGTGCGCGACAGTCGCGTCAGCGTGTCCGAGGCGCAGCAGCGCACGCTCGATTTTCTGGCCGAGCACGTCCCCGCCGGGACCTCGCCCATGTGCGGCAACAGCATCTGCCAGGACCGGCGCTTTCTGGCGCGCAGCATGCCGGAGCTCGAGCGTCATTTTCACTACCGCAATCTGGATGTCAGTACGCTCAAGGAGCTCGCGGCGCGCTGGTATCCGGCGGTGAAATCGGGTTTCAGCAAGGCCGCGGCACACCGCGCGCTGGCCGACATACACGAGTCGATTGCCGAGTTGCGTCACTATCGGGCCACCATGTTCGTTGCGGCGACGTGACGCAGGTCGCGCCCTCTAATGGTCAATGCCGTTGAGTGTCCGGGGCGCGTGTTATATTCCGTCCGTGATTCTCGACTGCAATCTGCCGGTTTCCTGGCGCACCGCGCCACGCAGCTTTCCGGCCCTGATGGGCCTGTATGAAAGCAACTACCTGCGCCTCGCGCGTCTGGCGGGCAATCTCGCCAGGCTGGCCGACACCTGCATTTCGAGAGTGCCCGGAGACTGTGAACTGCAGCTCACCGTGCGTGAGCGTGCGCCGTATACCTCCGAGCTGCAGCTGACCTACCTGCTGCCGGCGCTGGGCGTTGCCGTGGCGCCTGAGCGGGTGCCTGATCTCAGGCTGCGCCTCTATCACGATGCCAGATTGCTCGCGGTGCATGAGCTGGCGGCGCGCAGCCCGGTGCGCGAACTGGATCGACGCTGGATGCGCAATCTGATGTTGAACAAGTGGCTGGATTATTGTGCCGAACGCGGACACCAATTCGCTGCAGCGCATTCCGGCTGAGCGATACAGTCCGATGCGCTGGGTCACTCGCGCTCTGGCGCAGCTGCTGGGGCGCATCCGGCAACTGGGCTACCTGCAGGTTACGCTCAAGCCGGCTGGTGCCGAAGCCGATGATGGCCGCGTCCTGCACCTGTTCAAGAATCGCGCCGAGCTGAAGAAGTCATTCAGCGGCGTGGTCGAGGAAGTGCAGCGCCTCAAGGACCGGGTCAAGCAGCAGGAGGGCGCCACCGCTCGCGTGCAGGAGTTGCTGCAGGAACTCGAGACCCGCCTGGCAAGCGCCGCGACGGGTTATCCGACGCTGGTGTTCTATCAGCTGCGCGATTTGTGGACCCTGGGGCGCACCCTGCTGCAGCAGTTCGTCACGGAACTGGAGTCGCAGCAGCTGGATCGCGAGCGTCGCCAGTTCCACGCTGATTTCAATCGCCGCCAGTTTGCCCGTCGGCAGAGCGCCGAACAGGCCAGCCTGGACGCCACGGCCACGGCGGCCGGCGCCCGCAGCCGGGTGAATGAGCTGGAGCGCATGCTCGCGGCCCGGCAGCGCTTCTGGCATTACTTCCAGCGACGCCAGATCAGCGCGCAACTGCACGCGGCCACGGTACAGGCGTTGCTGGCCGATCAGGCGCTGAGCGAAGCGCGCAGCGCACGCGATGCCATTGACGGCGAACAGGGAAACTTCTCCGGTCTGTCTCTGGACGCGCGCCGCGCCATCAACATGGCGACCATCGCCTATTCGCAGGTGCTGTACCAGCGGCTGGAAAGCAGCAGGCTGGCCGAGCACACCCAGCAGGCGTCCGCGCTCAGTCATCCTCCCGCCGACGACTATGGAGATCGTGGCGCCTGCGAGCGCCTGATGGGCGATATCCAGCTTACGCGTGTGCTGCTCGAACAGCGCAAGGATGTGCTGGCGGAAATCCGCGTGCGTGCCGAAGCGCTGCGTGGCAGCGCACGTTATCGACAGGCCGAGGACGTGGTGCCCGATGCCCAGAGTCTGGCTGTCGGCAAGACCGGTGTGACGACGCGCGTGCTGCTCGACGACACCTGGGACATCTCCCGCACCTTGCTGCGCTAGCCCGGGCGCGCCGATCCCCTGAGCGCTAACAGGCCCTAGTGGGTGCTGGTCGCGCCGACCGCCGTCAACGAGGTGCCGACCGGGGTCTGCGTGAGCTGCGCGGCAATCCGCGCCGCTTCGGCGAGTACCACATCGGGTTGATCATCGGGCTGGGCATCGGCCAGGGTCTTGAGCGCTGGCAGCGCAGCGGCGGCCCGCCGCGCATTCTCACGTGCCAGGGCCTGTTGTTCCTGGGCATTGCGCTCGCGCTCACGCGTCTGCAGGTTGAGCGACAGGCTGTGGTCCTGGCGCGCCTGCTCGAGGGAGTTCAGGGCCGCGAGCAGCCATTGATAGTCGGCATCGTGCGCCGCGTGCGTGCCCTGCTCGCGCGCCAGGGTCTGCACGGCGTCGGCCAGCGGCACAGTGGCCTGAAAGGGCACCGCGGCAATGCGATCCCAGGGCAAGGGATAATCCAGCGAGCTTTCGCCCACATCGTGAGTGTTGACCCGCGAGGGCAGGGTGATATCCGGTTCGACGCCACGCAGTTGCGTACTCTCGCCGGTCACGCGGTAGAACTTACCGATCGTGACGGTGAGCTGGCCGTCAGTCGATTGCCGCGACCAGCGATCGAGCGGAATCAGGTTTTGCACCGTGCCCTTGCCGAATGTGGTCTGCCCGAGGATCAGGCCGCGATGGTAGTCCTGGATGGCGGCGGCGAAGATCTCCGAGGCCGAAGCGCTGGTGCGGTCGACCAGCACCGCCAGCGGCCCGGCATAGGCAATGCCGGCCTCCGGATCATCGAGCACTTCGGTGCGCCCGTCGGTCGTCTTCAGCTGCACCACCGGGCCACGATCGATGAACAGTCCGCTAAGAGCGGTCGCCTCGGGCAGGTAGCCGCCGCCGTCGCCACGCAGATCCAGCACCAGGGCATCGACCCCACCGGTGGTCTGGAACTCGCCCAGCAGGCGACGCACATCGCGCGCCGTGGTGCGGTAGTTGGGATCGCCGGCGTTGCGGGCATCGTTGTCCTCGTAGAAACCCGGCACCGTGATAACACCGACCCGCAGGGTGCGATCGCCCAGCTTGATCTGGCGCAGCTCCTTCTTGGCGGCCTGGTTTTCCAGGGTCACCTTGCCGCGTACCAGCTCGATGGTGTGCATGTCGGTGCCGGGGGCAGCCCCGCCCGGCAGAATCTGCAGGCGCACCACGGTGTCGATCTTGCCGCGGATCAACTGCACCACATCGTCAAGCCGCCACCCGACCACATCGCTCAGGGCGCCCTCGCGCCCCTGGCCCACGGCCATGATGCGGTCACTGGCTTTGATGGTGCCGGCCACGGCCGCCGGCCCGCCGGCCAGCAGCGAGCTGATGGTGACGTAATCGTCGACCAGCTGCAGCGAGGCGCCGATGCCCTCGTAGCTCAGGCTCATCTGGATGCGGTATTCCTCGGAACTGCGCGGCGAAAAATAATTTGAATGCGGATCGTAAACCGCCGCGTAGGCATTCATCAGCGACTCGAACACATCGTCAACGCTGACCTGCCCGACGCGCTGCAATACCCGGGCGTAACGCTTGCGCAGCGTTTCGGCCGCTTCCGGCCAGCTCTTGCCGGCCAGCATCAGTGACAGCGCATCGCTCTTGACGCGCAGCCGCCATAATTCGTCCAGTTCGGCGCGATCGCGTGCCCACGGGGCTTTGTCACGATCAAAATTGAAACTTTCGTTGATCTTGAAGTCGGGTGCCTTATCGAGCAGGCTGATGGCGTACTTGATGCGTTCGCGATTGCGCTGCTGCAGGCGCGCGAAGATCGCAAACGCCGGCTCGATCTGTCCGGTGTGGATCATGTCATCGAAGCTGTTGCGCCATTCCTGCAGGGCGCTGACGTCACTGGCGAGAAAATAACTGTGCTGGCCGTCAAGCGCGTTGAGGTAGTGATCGAAGACCTGCGCGGAGAAGTTATCGTCTATGACGCGCCGACTGAAATGCGTCTGCTCGAGGATGCTGGCGATGCGTGGCGCCAGCAATTGCTGGCGAATTGTCGGACGCAGGGCGCCCTCGGGCAGGGCCAGGCTGGCAACGGGCGCGCCACTCGAACCGGTGGCCGCGAGCAGCAGCAGGCAGGTCGCACCGATGCCCAGTGGTAACAGTGCCCTGATCAGGCGGTTAGAGGTTTGTGCCATGCGAGATAGCGCTCTCATAGAATACAATTCACAAGACGACAGTCTGACATTTTTGCGTACCAACGGGCAGCAATTGCTGCCTGAACTGTGGACAAATCAGGGGTTTTCGGGAAAATTAACATGAAGCCGCTGGCGGTCATACTTGGCATAGTCATGGGTTCCAGCCTCGCCCTGGCGGTGGCTTTGGGGATGACGGGCATCGTTTTCCTGTTGCTGCCTGAATATTCCGCGCGTCTGGCTGCTGAGCAGATACCACTGCTCAAGGGCATCGCCTGGTCCTGGAGTCTGACCGCGCTGGCGGCTGGCAGTTTCATCGGCGAACTCAAGGGCCGGCGCTGGCGCTACCCCTGCCAGGCGCTGCTGCTGATGCTTCTGGCCGCACTGCTGTGGCGTTACTGGCCGCGGCCGGGGCTGTAAAAGCAGCCTTCAGCGACGCCGACCGTTCCAGATCGCCTTGGGTTGCTTGCCCAGGCGACAGTTGTATGGGTCGAACCCGGCATTGTTGGTGCTCAATGAGACTCGCGAGGTTACCAGCGCCGCCTTGATGCTGGCGACCATCGACTCACGCAGGCGATCCGGCGCCGCCAGATCTTCTTCGTCGGCATCCAGACTGACTGCATAGATGCTGTAACGCTCGCTGTGCACGCTGCCCGAACCTTATTTGCCCTTGGCTACACAGAGCATGGGTGCACCCAAGGCCCGGGCCAAGTGCCGAAAACCCTGCAAACTGTGACGCAATCGAAGTTCTGGGCCGCCTAGCGGCGCCAGGCCCAACGCAGGGTGCGCCACAACCATACGGCCGCATACGGCCCCAGGGCCACCAGCCAGAAGGCGAGCGAGCCATGCAGCAGGCCGATGAGGTAATCGCGCCATAGCCCAAACAGCCCGCCGTTGGCATAGGCCCCCAGGGTGCGGCTGCCCACCAGCCAGATCAGCGCCGGCATCAGCAGCAACCCCAGTGCGAGGCACAGCAGGATGGTCAACGCTTCCCGCCGCACCCCCCGGGTTCGCCGATAGCGTTTCCAGCTCTCCAGCACCAGCTTCATACCCGCGGCCCCCGTTGGCAATGGGGGCATAATACCCGGCATGGAAAAGCTGCGCGCAGCGGTTATCGGTGTGGGCTACCTGGGCAGGTTTCACGCCCAGAAATACGCCACGTTGCCTGATTGCACGCTCGTCGGTATCGTCGATCAGCGTCCGGAGGCCGCCGCTCAGGTCGCCAGCGAACTGGGCGTGCGCGCGTTCGGCGACTACCGCGAGCTATTTGGCAAGGTCGACGCGGTCAGCATTGTCACGCCGACTCCGCTGCACTTCGAGATTGCCCGGGCGTTCCTCGAGCACGGCGCCCATGTACTGGTGGAGAAACCCATCACCGAAACGGTGACGCAGGCGCAGCAGCTGATCGCGCTGGCGCAGCAGCGTGGCCGGGTGCTGCAGGTCGGGCATCTTGAGCGCTTCAACCCGGTCATCATCGCGGCCGAGCCGCTGCTGCGGGCGCCGCGCTTCATTGAATGCCAGCGGCTCGCGCCATTTCGCGAGCGCGGCACCGATGTCAACGTGGTGCTCGATCTGATGATTCACGACCTGGATATCGTGCAGAGTATCGTCGCCAGCGAAATCGTTTCAGTCGATGCCATCGGTGCACCGGTATTCTCTGGCGAGATCGACATCGCCAATGCGCGCATCCGTTTTGACAACGGCTGCGTCAGCAACGCCACCGCCAGCCGCGTGAGTCTCAAGACCGAACGCAAGTTGCGTATCTTCCAGGACGATGCCTACCTGTCGCTCGACCTGCAGCAGAAAATACTCACCGTGATCCGCAAGCAGGCGGGCGGCGAGGGCAAGGGGCGCCTGCCGGTGAGCATCGAGGAGCAATCCTTCGAGCAGGGCGACGCGCTGCGCAGCGAAATCATTGCCTTTCTGGCCAGCTGCCGCAATCAGGCACCGGTGGTGGTCAGCGGCGAGGACGGCATGCGCGCACTGCGCACCGCGGTCGCCATCAGCGCCGCCGTTACTGGTCAGCCGGCGTGAATCCACCCGCGCTGCTCGCGCTGCCGCAGTGCCCGTCATTGAATGCAGTGCAGTAACTGCAATCATTTGCAAGCTCAATAATTACGAACCTATACTATTGCTGATTCACACGGGTGCCCACGGGTACTCAATCCTTCCGGGGGTTGCGCATGGTGGCGATGGCAGTGAGTGAGCGGGCACTACCCGCAGCGACACGAGCGCGCACGCGCCGCGCGCCGGTGCGCACCGAGCGCCTCGTAGGCGCCAAGGTTGAACTGGGTTGCCTGCCGCGGCTGCTGGGCTACTCTTTGCGACGTGCCCATCTGGCTTCCTGGCGCCAGTATGTCGCGGTTATCGGCGAGCAGACGCTGCGTCCCGGCTTGTTCAGCCTGATGGTGCTGGTGGGTTCGAACCCGGGCATTGCGCAGATCGAACTGGGCACCCATCTGGGAATCGACAAGGCCAGCATCGTGGCACTGCTCGATCGCCTGGAGAAAGCCGGCCTGCTCGAACGTTGCCGCTCAGTACGTGATCGGCGCCGTCAGGGCATCTTTCTGACCAGCAAGGGTGTCGCCGAGCTTGAGACCCTGATCGTGCAGGTGCGCGCCCTGGAGCGCCAGCTGGCCAGCCGATTTACGCGCCAGGAAATGGAGCAGTTGCTGGGATTTCTCCACCGTCTGTACGCCTGAGCAGTTGCGCGAGCTCGGCCGACAACGGCTTCATCGACCAGTTTGATTCGGGCATGGCATTGACCCTGACGCCACGTTGCCGCAGTGCCTCGGCGACCACGGGGCCGACCACCGCCACCTGGGTGCCGGCCAGCGCTGACAATACTTCTTCAGCTGTTGCCACGGAAAACAGGCGATCAATCTGGGCTTTGCTGGTAAACGCGATGGCATCCACAGCGCCGCTACGCAGCTGGTTCAGAACTTCGATGACCGCGGCATCGTCGCTGGCGTTGGCATAGACATAGGGCGCCACGCTCAGTGGCTGCGCGCCGGCGGCCAGCAGGTAATTCTGCAACGGCAGATTGGGCTCGCTGCCATACAGCTGCACACCCACCACGTGACCGCGCAGATCGAGCTGTCGAAGCGTCGCGATCACGCCAGCCGTCGTGGGCGTGAGTGCTTCCAGATCGGATCCCAATCCCAGCTCGCGCAGTGCCCGCGCCGGCTTGGGTCCGCGCGTAATCTTGCGCACGCTGCCGAGCGCGGCGAGAAAGCGCTCCCGCCCATCGGGCTGCCAACGTTCCAGGCAAGCCAGCAGGCGGCGCAGGCCTTCGCCCGTCAGCAGTATCAGGTCCTGACAGCTGCCGGCGGAAAACGCTCTGATCCATGCCAGTACCGGTTGCGGTTCGGGAGCATCGCGAATCGCGACCAGCGGCGCACGCAGCACGCGCGCACCGCGCCGCTCCAGCAGGCTGGCGAAGAGGTCGAGTTCGCGGGCCTCCGGCACGGCGATGAGTCGATCCTGTAGTGGCGAGGCTGGCATGCTCCTTAGGGTACGATATGAGCATGATGCCCACACGACCCGTGGTTGCCATGGCGGCTCTGCTCGCCGCAGCGCTGGCGGCGTTTGCCAGCCAGCCGGCGGGAGCGGGCGGCGCCAGCAGCAACGATCTGCGCATCGCCTCGGCGCACGCTCCAGCGACGCCTATGGGCGCGCGGAGCGCCGTGGCGTACGTCAGCGTGCACAATATCGGCGCCGTGAGCGATCGGCTGTTGCGTGCCAGCACGCCGATCGCCGCGCAAGTGGAGTTGCATCGCTCGCAGCTTGACGGTGCGATCATGCGCATGCGTCCGCTGGCCGGCCTGGATGTGCCGGT
>JAYTUZ010000170.1:0-13355 GCA_043744295.1 Gammaproteobacteria bacterium
TCATTGCGATCCGCTGCGCGGAACGCCGGAAACGCGCGTAGTTGTCGCTGGCCCGGAACAGATTCGCGCCCGGCTGGCCAACGCGGTAAGCCTTCATGCCCTCGAAGGCCTGCTCCGCAAAGTGCAAGGCGCGCGCGCCGGGCAGGATCTCGATCGGGCCATAGGGCAACAGCTCGCCACCGCTCCAGCGCCCGTCCGCAAACGCGGCGCTATACATCACCGGCGCAATCACGATTCCGAAGCCGAGTTTCTCCGGCAGCCGGAAACGCTCGAGCGCTGTCCAGACATCGTCGCGAATGGTCAGCTCTGGCCTGTTCATATCGACTGCAGCAGGCCGCCGTCACAAGCCAGCGCCTGGCCCGTGATGTAGCCGGCGGGCTCCGACACCAGAAAAGCCGCCACCGAGGCGAAATCCTGCGGCGTGCCGAGGCGACGGGCCGGAATCTGCGCGGCGAGCTTGGCGTGATCGAGCTTCAGCTCCTGCAGGCGTTCCGTCAGTGTATAGCCCGGGAGCAGTGCGTTGACCGTCACCTGGTCCGCGGCGACTTCCTTGCTCAAGGCATTCACCATGCCATGCAGGCCGGCGCGCAAAGAGTTCGAGAGCATCAGGTTCGGCACCGGCTCGCGCGCCGCGACTGAGGTGATCAGCAACACGCGGCCCCAGCGACGCGCACGCATGCCGGGGAGCGCAGCGCGAATTGCGCCCACGCTGCTCATCCACAGGCCCTCGAATGCCGCCCGCCAGGCAGCATCGCCAAGCTCAGCGAATAACCCGGGCGGCGGGCCGCCGGTGTTGACCACCAATAGGTCGAGTGCCCCGAGGCGCCGTTCGGCTTCCCGGGTCACGGCCTCGGCGGCACCGGGCACCGCCAGATCGCAGACGATGCCCTCAGCGCCGAGTTCTGCAGCGCTCGCCGCGAGGCGCGTGGCGTCGCGCGCGCAGATCGCTACGCGCGCACCTTCCGCCAGCAGGGCCGCGGCGATCGCCTGGCCGAGGCCGCGCGAACCGCCCATGACCAGCGCCCGGCGCTGCTTGAGCCCCAGATCCATCAGCGGCGCAGGTAGGCGTCGGTGCCGGCGAGCCAGTCCTGCCGCGGCGGGTTAAATACGTCGACGTCCAGCGTTTCTTCGAGCGCCAGGGCACGGTGTGGCACATTCGACGGGATCACGATGACTTCTCCGGCACGCACAACCAACTCACGTTCGTCATGGTCGCCGAACCAGAAATGCAAAGCGCCCGTGAGGATATAGGTCAGCTGCTCGTTCTCATGCTGGTGGCGCGGCACGTCATCACCCTTCATCAGATGCACGTGCGCGATCATCATCCGCTCACCAGTAACCAGCTTACGCGTGATCGTGCCCTTCATGGGCTCCGCGGGAATCTTGTCCCAGACATGATGGGTGACGCTTTTGTAGTCGGCCGAACTCATGAGTTTGTCCTCGAGCGGTACGGTTTCAGAAATTACAGCCAGCGCGCGTCAATATCGACGTTGAGCGCGGTAACCATGCGGTTGGTTTCGTTCGCAAGCCCGACGATGGCGAGCAGCTCGGAATACTGCTGCTCGGACATGCCCTTGTTGCGCGCGGCGGCGCCGTGCGAGGCGATGCAGTAGTGGCAGCCGTTGCTGGCACTGACGGCGACGTAAAGCAGTTCCTTGGTGAGCGGATCCAGGACCCCGGGACCCATGACAGCCTTGATGTTGGCCCAGATCCGTCGCAGCGTCGGTGGGTCATGCGCGAGCACCTTCCAGAAGTTGTTGACCCAGTCGGTCTGGCGGGTCGCCATGATGTCGTCGTACACGGCGCGCACCTCGGGCGAAGCATCGGCGTAGTCGATCGGCTGCCGCTTGCCAGTCATTGAAGTGCTCCCTGTGATCTGCGCAGCGGGGCGGTCGTGTCCGGGGCGCCGAATTTCGATCATGCAGTCGTCTTGGACGGAGTCTGACGATCTGGAAATTACCTTAGCACCGTTCAAAACTGTTGTAAACGAATGCGCCGGGTCAGGCATGCGGCGGCACGCGCAGCCGGAGACTATCGAATTGGGCAGCAATGCGCTATATCTCTGCGGGGTCCGTTACCCTCATCCGCGACTGGTCGCCCGGGAGTCATTCATGAAGCAGTTCATCAGGATCGGAATAGCGACGCTCATCAGCGGCTTGTCGCTGGCAGGCTCGAGCCACGGCACCTCAACGTTGATCCTGAACGTCGCTGGCTACACCCTGGCCGGTGACCGGCTGGCGCAGTTCGATGCGCTGGCATTCAGGGACGGCAAGGTGCTGGCGACCGGGCGCGCTGCAGACTTGCGCAGCCGCTACGCCGACGCCCAGCTGATCGATGGCCACGGCAAGACCCTGCTGCCCGGGCTCATCGATGCGCACGGGCATGTCATCGATCTCGGCCTGGCCAGTGTGCGGATCAAGCTCGAGGGATCGGCCAGCCTGAAAGATGCGCAGCAGCGGATCAGCGCTTACGCGCGGGCGAATCCCGACCGGGCCTGGCTGTTGGGAGGCGGGTGGAATCAGGTCATCTGGAAGCTCGGACGCTTTCCGCTGGCGAGTGATCTGGACGCCGTGGTGAGCGACCGCCCGGCGGTGCTCGAGCGGGTCGATGGCCACGCCACCTGGCTCAATACCAAGGCCCTGCTTGCCGCGGGCATCACCAGGGCCACGCCCGATCCGGTCGGCGGGCGGATCGAGCGCGATGCCAACGGCAACCCGAGCGGCGTGCTGGTGGACAAGGCCCGGGATCTGCTCGATCGCATCGTGCCAAAGCCTTCCACCGCTGAGCTGCGCGCCGCGATACAAGCCGCACTCAGGCACATCAATTCGGTGGGCCTGACAACAACCGGCGATGCCGGGGTCAGTGCCGCGACGGTCACGCTGTACCGGGATCTGGCTGACCACGGTGGGCTCAGCGCCCGCGTTTACGCCATGATCCTCGACACCGGCGCGGACTTCCTCACCCTAT
The DNA here is from genome assembly GCA_043744295.1 of Gammaproteobacteria bacterium. Classification (GTDB taxonomy): domain Bacteria; phylum Pseudomonadota; class Gammaproteobacteria; order Steroidobacterales; family Steroidobacteraceae; genus FEN-1191. The sequence goes on from JAYTUZ010000170.1 coordinate 2,968, forward strand.
CCAAGGCTGGCCCGCTGATCGCGTATGGCAATGATTTTCTCTCGGTGCGGTCGGTCAAGCTATTTGCCGACGGCGCCCTGGGCAGCCGGGGTGCGGCGCTGCTGGCGCCGTACGCAGACCAGGCGGGGCAGCGCGGCCTGATGTTCATGACCGATGCCGACATGCAGGCACGCATCGCCAAGGCTCTGAAATCCGGCTACCAGGTCAACGTGCATGCGATCGGCGATGCGGCCAATCACCAGGTGCTCGGTGCCTTCGAGGCGGCCTACAAGTCGGTCGGTGGCCGCGAGCTCCGCAATCGCATCGAACATGCACAGGTGATTGCGGTGGCCGACATCCCCAGATTCAAACAACTGGAACTGATCGCCTCCATGCAACCGATCGCCGCCACCAGCGATATGAACATGGCCGAGGATCGCATCGGCAAGCAACGCCTCGAAGGCGCCTATGCGTGGCGCACACTGCTGGCCCAGGGAACGCGCATTGCGGCCGGCTCGGATTATCCGGTCGACTCGGACAATCCGTTCTTTGGCCTGCATGCGGCGGTGACGCGCACCGATCATGCCAACCTGCCCCAAGGCGGCTGGCGTGCGCAGCAGGCCATGACGCTGCTGCAGGCATTCCGCGCCTTCACGCTGGATGCGGCCTACGCGCAGCATCAGGAAAAACTGATCGGCTCGCTGGAACCCGGCAAGTGGGCTGATTTCATCCTGATTGATCGCGACCTCTTCAAGATCGCGCCCGCAGACATCTGGAAGATCAGAGTCGAGCAGACCTGGGTGGCGGGCAAGCAGGTGTTTGCCCGCGTCCCGGTAGCAGGCAGCTGAGGCAACGCGCGCGCAGCCTCGATCAGCTGCGCGCGCGTCCCGCGGGCGCTGAATTAACTCACACTGGTGGCGGCCGCATTGCCGGCGCCGTGCGCATGCTGCCGGTGACGGGCGCTGAGCAGCGGCTTGTTGACGTGAGCGACCGCCGCCGCAACCGCTGCATCGAAACATTCACGCTGCGGCGAATCGCTCCAGGTCGAGGGGCACACCTGGGCCGCGCTGTGGCGAATGCGTGCATAGAGCCTGGCGGCATCCGCGGGTTTGCTCAGATCCAGATCGCAATAACGCACCACCCTGGATTCGGTGATCGTGTCGCCGGGTGATGCAGCGGGCGCAGCTGCAGCGGCGGCACCGAGCAGCATGAGTGGTATGAGTGTCTTGAAAGTGGCAGGGCGATACATGGCGGTCTCCTTCGCATAGAGCAGCGGTTTGGATCCAGTGCAGCGGCAGCATCGACAATTCGTGCTGACTACCCATTGGATACTCGCGAGCTATGAAAAGGTTGCAACGGCGCGGGCGCGCCACCTCAGGGAGTGAGCGCGCGCTTCAGCTCAAGGTCGATTTCACTCACCAGCCAGGCGTCGCGCGCCACGCTGATCAGGCGTGCCGCGCTGTAGCGCAGTCCCGGCAGTTGCGGCTGCGCTGCCGCTACCCGCACCACGTACTCGCCGGCCGGCACGCCCGCCAGCACGTAGTAGCCATCGGCGCCGCTGGTACTGGTTGCAATGACGTGGCTGGCCTTGTCGACAACTTCAATCACCACCGAACCGAGCTCACGCCGCCGGTCGTTCTCGCTCAGGTAAACAGTGCCTTCTATTTCGCTGGTCTGCAGCACCGCGATGTCCAGTGTGGCAATGGTCCCGGCGCGCGGCACCAGCTGCACACCATTCACCTGAGGCAGCCAGTGCGGATCTTCGAGCGTTTCGGGAACCACGGCAATGTCGGCGTGCTGTTGGGGCGGCAGGCGCGCCAGATAGAGCACACCATTGGCGTCGGTCTTGAGCGGATATCTTCCACCGTTGACGGTGAAGGCAACGCCCTGGATTGGCTCCTCGCCAGCATCCCGGTGACCGTTCATGTTGTCATCCAGGAACACCTGTGCTGATACGCCGCCGCTGTTGGCGAGCGGCTGCGCATCGAACTGCCACGCTGCGCCGCGCGGTTCGCGTCCCAGTGCGAGGAAGAATTGCAGGCTGGCGCTGATATCGCTGCTCGAGGAGTAACCGGCGTTGAGGCCCAGTCCGAAACTGCCGAGACTCTTGGTGAAACCGGTGTTGTAGAGCGTCTCGGACGAGTCGAAGCGACGCGTCACGTTGAAAGTCTGCAGATAGCCCCTGCCCAGGCGCTTGTCAGCGCTGACGGCTACTGTCGACAGCCTGCTGTGCGGCTCCAGCCGGTAATTGACTTCGCCGCGCAGGCTCAGGCCGGCAACCGCGCGACTCAGCTGCAGTGTTGCATCGGCGTTATCCTGCGCCCCCAGCGTATTCCAGTGCAGCTGTCCACTGACCAGCGTGCCGTGCAGGCGCGCCGCGACCCGGCTCGCCAGATCGAGAGTGCTGGCGCCTGAGTCGTGCAGTTGGCGACTGGCCTCGACAGTGACCGGCAGGCGAATCCCGGTGGACGAGAAAGTCATCGCGCCATCGATACGCAGCCGTGTGTTGGCGCGCACGGCATCACTGCTGGGCACAAACAACTCGCTGGTGAAGTTCTTCAAGACCGCCTGGCTGGCGTTGAAGGACCATTTGCCGAGGTGCGTGCGCACCGCCAGCTGGTACAGCGAACCGCCCTGCGACTTCACCACTTCGCCGCCCAGCAGCAGTGCGTGCCAGTAGGATTGCAGGCCGGCGTGCACGAAGTTCTGGCTGATGCCGGCAACCGGGGCACGCACGAAGCCCCCGGTAGCGGTCAGATGATCGCCAAGTCCCCAGTCGAAGCGGCTGACGGTGCGCGCATTCCCCTGCTTGTCGCGCTGCTGGGCAACGCTGTAGTAGATCTCACCCGGTTTGGTCGCCGCGCGATCGAGCAGGAAGCTTTCGCGCTCCACCCGCACCTGGCCCAGTGGGCCATGGAACACCAGCCGGAAATCGTTGCTGCCGAACAGCAGCGGTTGATCTTCGAAACGGTACTGGCCGTCCGGAGTCGATGCCTGATAGCCGATCAGCGTATCGTTGAAGTACAACTCGACGTCCCAGCCCGGCGGCAATGGGCCCAGCAGTGAATGCTGGCTGAAGCTGGTTGGCTGCGACAGCGGTCGATTGCTGATGAGCAGGCCCTCGCCGAGCGCGTTGGTGCGCGAGATGTTCTCCTCGGCAGGAACAGCGATGCTGCCGAAGGCCGCTGTACGCGCGTGCAGGGGCCCCAGCAAGCCGGCATCGGGATCATTGCGCCCGAGCGTCAGCCGCACGTCGGCAGGTTCAGATCCCGAGTTCGCGTTGACGTACAGATCACCCTGCATACGCAACAGGTCGGCGGTTGCATAGGCGGAATAGCGACCGCCGACATCTTCACTGCCATTGTTGCGCGAATAATCGATGCTCAGGGTCTGATCGATCAGCGGCCAGGCGAGCAGTCGATACGGAATCTGGTAACGCGGGTACTGCGGTGCGGCTTCCGCGCTGCGTGCGCCCAGGCGTGCCGCCTGCGCTTCGCGTTCCAGCCGGAACTGCAGCGGCAGGTGCTCGCGCGTGCGCACCAGCAGCAGCAGGCCGGACATGTCCACATCGATATCGATCGGCAACCAGTGCGCCAGCAGGCGGCTGGGCACGTAGATGTCATCGCTGCGCTGCTGCACCGCGCCCAGGTCGACATGCTCTCGCTTGCCGTCCACGAGCACGCTCGATTGCGCGAGATCGAGCGCGAAGACACGTTCCTCCTGCAGGATATAGCCGCTCGCAGTGCCGCCTTCGGGCTGGGTAGTGATCGCCAGGGTCAGCAGGCGCGCCAGTTCGCCGAGCGGCAGCAGAATATCCTGATTCGACCGGTACGCGCCCAGCACCTCGGACATCGGCTGGTCGTCCACCACCATCTGCAACAGCAGCACATCGGACTCGACCGCCGCCTGTTGATCGTTGCGGCTCTGGGCCAGCGCGGCCTGCGTCAGCAGCAATGCCAGCGCCAGCAGCAGGGCGCACTGCGATTGTTGGCGCCGATCAGGCCGTTGGCGCGAACCCTTCGCAGTCACGATCGGTCAGGGCAGCGACAGTGAGGCTTCCACTGCCGGCGCAGCGCGGTGCTCCGGGCGTTCCCGATAGCTGACGGTCACGGTGCCGTTGGCAAGCGCCGTGCCGGTCGGCGGGCTCAATGGAATCGTCACATGTCGCAGGGCGTTGGGCGTGTACACCGCCACGCCATTGGTTCTGCCAATGATCAGCGCGACACCACCGGCCGGTGTAAAGCTGGCGCTGAGATCACCGTAACAGGACTGGGTGCCGCTGCGCTGTACGTCTACCGACAGGCTCGGCTGTTGATCGGCTGCAGCGCTGCTCAACGCGAGATTGCCCAGCGTCACCGTGGCTGCAGTCTCGCCCACGCGCATGATGACCGGAATGGATATGCCAACCAGCGCGGTCAGTGATACGCCGATATCGGCAGCGCCCTCGGCCGGGGGCGCGGCGCTGCTCTGGCCCGTCGGCTCGGCCTGCTCGCTGAACAGGAGGTGCGAACGGTATTCGCCCGCCGCGAGGCCGGCGGGCTTTCTAATCATCAGGCGGATCACCTGACCGGCGCCCGCTGCGAGGGTGACCCGCCGCGGTGAGTAGCTCAGCATGCTGTCCGCGAACAGTTCACCGGCAGCGGCACTCTCGGCGGCCATGAATCTGCCGTTCTCGTCCATGCGCCGGTTCACCAGCGTAATGCGGTAGGTAACGGTCCTGCCGCTGTTGTTCACGATCTCGAGCTGACCGAAACGCTGGCTGTTCTCCAGCACCAGGCGGGTCGGATACACCATGAGTTGCGCGGCAGCGCGATCGGAGCCGAGCGCAAAGACTGCCAGGGCACCAAGCAGCTGCGGCCAGCGTCGAGGGATCAGTGCTGCGAAGGTCGATACGCCGGCTTTGCTAAGCAACTTTGCTGTTCCCATCGCGTGCTGCGTGTCAGGTCGACTAATTGTAGTCGACTACGACGCTGAAAGTTCCCGAATACGCACCCGCCGGCAGGCCAGCCGTAACATCCAGCCTGGCGCCCACGTTGAGCAGCTGCGTGCCGCCGCCGCTCAGCAGGCCAGTGGCAGCGGGGCTGCTCGCAAAGCCATTGACCGACACGCTGCTGCCGCCGCTCGCTATCGATACGGTTCCGTCGACGGGCAAGGTCACCGCGTAAGTGGCGTTGGCATCACCGCTGACCACAAACTGCGCCGCCTGCCCGGGACCGGTCTGCAGCAGCACGACGGCGCCGCTCGCGACGCGCGAGCCGCTCGGGCTCACCGTAACCGATCCGTTGGCGGCCACGAACTTGCCGAACGACAGCGGCTGCGAACTGGCTATGCCGATGTTCGCGGCGTGCAGCAATGTCAGGCAGCCAAGGCCCGCAAGGGCGAGCAGCGACCGAGGAAAATATCGCCGTGGGGGCAGCATGCACTGATCCGCGAGATCACTGGCAGAGTGGCTAATTGTACTCGACGGTGACCGCAATGTTGCCGCTGTAGCGGCCCGCCAGCTGCGCCGCATCGACACTTAACGTGCCGCCCACGAACAGCGACTGCGACCCGGCTGCCGACAGGGTACCAATGGCCACGTTGCCCGAGGTGGTATTCGCCATGCTGAGATCGCTGCAGGTCACCAGTGCCATGCTGTGCGCGGCGCCATCATCCAGCGTGGCGGAGGCCAGGATGGTGATGTCGTAGCTGGCCGCCGGATTGCCGCTGAGCTCGAATCTGGCCGCCGTCGCTGAGCTGTCGGGGCCAGACAGCATGGTGCTGTGGGCGACCCGCACCCCGCTGGTGCTCACGGTAACCGAGCCGCCAGTGCCGGGTGCGAACCTGCCAAAGGAAAGATCTGCGGACTTGCTGATTGCAATGGGCGCGAGCACCGTGGCGCTGGCCGTCGCGACAGCGCTGGCCGCATGGCAGTTGGCCGCCATGACGGCGGCAGCTGACGCAAGCCCGCGTGCCACCACGGTTGTGATGTGCATGAAATACAGCCCCTATTACAGGGACTGTGATACTCGCGATCGCCAGACAGGTCAACAGCAGCGAGGCAGATGCCTGTACCCATCGGCCGCCTCAAGGACTGAGGGGTCGGGTGAGCCCGCGCAGATCCGCGGGCTCACCGTAGATTGAACCTAATTGTACTCGACCGTGACGACGATGTTGCCGGTGTAGGCGCCAGCCGCCTGGGCCGCGCCGACCGTCAAAGTGCCGCCGATGAAGATGGTCTGCGCACCGAGCGCCGAGAGCGTACCCGCGGTTACGTTACCCGTGGTCACATTCGCGCCAGTCAAGTCGCTGGTGACGGCCAGCGCCATGGAATTGGCACCGCTGACTATCGTGGCATCCGGCGCGATGGCAATGCTGTAGGTGGCCAGTGCGTCACCGACAACGTTGAATTGCGCCGCTGTCGGCGTACTGCCCACGGCCGAAAGAATGGCGCCAGTCGCAGTGCGGGCACCACTGTTACTGACCGTCACCGAGCCACCGACACCGGGCGCGAACTTGCCGAACGCCAGATCAAAGGTCTTGGTGATCGTGATCGGCGCGATAACCGTAGCGGTGGCGGTCGCGGTGCCGCTGGCGGCAAGAGCGTTGGTCGTCACGACCGCGGCGCCCAGCACCAGTGCGCTTCTGATAACAGTCTTGATGTTCATAATAGAGGGGTCCCTTTAGGTTCCGAATAGGCTGATCGCATTCACGCCGCACGGCTTCTTGGCCGTCAGCGCTGGTAACGGCCGAATCCGGGCACGCTTTAGTAGCGGTGCTGATTCTGTGCGTCAGGTCACGTTTCGCCTGCGGTGGGCACCAGCAGGCTCGTGCGCATCGGGATGGATGCCCGATCGCGGGGCGTACACCCCGGGCCACGGCGTTCGTGGCCCGGGGTAGACCCCTATTTTCGGTAGGTAAAGGTCAGCCCGAAGGTACGCGGGCGGAAGGTGTAGTTGCGCTGGATTGTGTCGAGATACGAGGTGTCTGAGTAGCCCGCGTCGATCGTGAAGTCGTAGTTCGTGACGGGGTGGCTGTCGGCCAGATTGTCGATGAATGCGGCCACCGACCACTCACCCAGCGTCACGCCGCCGCGCAGCGTCATGAAATTGGTCGCCGGCAGTGCATAGTTTGCCGGGCCATACTGGCCTGTGGCCGGATCCTGATTGGCCCCTACCCATTTCGGCGCGCCGTTGTGCTCGTAGTCGAAGCGCACGAAGGACTCCTTGCTGAAGGCACTGAACTTGTACTCGAGGCCGATCGCGCCCGTGAAGGGCGCGCCCGGCTGACCGCCCTGGCCGACGATGGCATTGCCGCTCGCGACGATCGGCGGCACGGCCGGGTTGAGCGAGATCTTCGAATCCTGCGTATAGCGTGCATCGGTGTAGCCCGCCGACAACTCCATCGTCAGGCTGTCCGTCACCGCGATATCCGCCTGCAGGTCGATACCCTTGGCGGTAGCCTCGCCCAGGTTGGAAATGAAGGAGATCTGGCAGACCGGCGGAACCACGGTCTGCTGGATGTTGTGCCACTTGATGTAGTAGACGCCGGTCGCGATCTTGAGGCGATTGTTGAAATTGTTCTTCGCGCCCACTTCGAAGCTGTCGACGTTGTCCGAGTCGTAGGTCGGCGGCGCGCCGTTCGGGAGATCCAGGTGCTGCGGGTCGAAGTCCTCCGCGCAGGCAATCGGCGGCAGGGGATTGTTGCCACCACCCGGGCGGAAGCCCTTGGCGTAGGTCGCGTAATACATGTTGTTCGGGTCGGCCTGGAACGACAGACCCACCTTCGGCGTGAACGCCGTTTCGGTCCTGCTGCTGGCGAGCGCGGCGGTATCGTCGTAAACCTGCGGGCCGCCGGTGAGCGAATCGAACGAGAACTTCATCTGTGCATAGCGCGCGCCCACGGTCAGCTTCAGGCGATCGGTGATCCGGTAGTTGCCTTCGCCAAACCAGGCGAGCTGCTCGTCCTTGGCATTGGTGTGCAGGAAATAGGAGTCGGTCGGGTAGCCCGCATCGTAACCAATGCCGAAGTAGTCGAGGATGTAATCATTCGGCGTACTGCCCACCCCGAGCGAATTGCCAGTGCCGGTGTAGATGGCCTGCAGCAGTTCGCCGAGCTTGGGGTCGTGAATCTGCTCGAGATATTCCTGCTTGTTGACGCTGTAGAACAGGCCGGTGGTCCAGACGAACTTCGCGTCCGAGTCCAGCGACTGCAGGCGAATTTCCTGGGTGAAATTGCGCTGCTTGTTGTCGACGGTTGCCGGTGCGCGATAACCGATTGCGCCGGGAACGCCGCCCGGATTGTAGTTCGGATCGTTCAGGTGGACGCCGCTGCCGTCGAGCAGCAACTGGGGCAAAGGAAATGCAAAGAATGACTGGTAGAAGCCGAGGTTGTACAGCGTGCCATCGTAGCCGGTGGTGTTGTCCCGGCGGTAATACGAGGTGTTCGAGATCAGGTGGAAGCTCGCAAAGTCCGCCTCGATCTTGAGGGCGGGGAGCAATAGCTTGTCGGGCGACTTCAGCTGCGTCGGGTTGGCGCTGATGAAATGGTGGCTCGAGGGGTCGGAGTACAGCGTCCAGTAGTTGGACACATCGTTCTTCTTGATCTCCTGGTAATAGATGCTCGGTGTCAGCGTCCACTTGTCGCTCGGCGCCCAGATTGCGGCAAGGCGGACGAGCGAAGTTTCGGCATGATTCGCGCGCTTGTCTTCCAGCGCCAGCGTGTCCGGATTGATGCGGTCGATCCAGCCGCCATCCTTGCGGTACCAGGCGGAAATGCGGGCGCCGAAGACGCCCTCGATCAGGGGCCCGCCGGCGGCGATGCCCGCTTCGTAGCTGGGGTCACCACCCGCCGTGAACGAGATTTCGCTGCGGCTGTAGACGCTGCGCTTGATGAGGCTGGGCTGAGCGGTGATGTAGCGGACCGTGCCGCCCATGGAGCCGGCGCCGAACAGCGTACCCTGGGGGCCACGCAGCACCTCGACGCGCTCGATGTCGAAAGACTTCGGCAGCGCCTCGTCGGGATTGAAGGCCAGCGCGCGCATCTGGATCGGCGTGTCGTCGATGTAGATGCCGGTGGTGCCGGCGCCGCCGCTCGAGGCGATGCCGCGGATCGAGATGTTATTGGTGCCGGACTTGTCGACATTGATGCTCGGCGTAAAGCGCGCGACATCCTGGATGTCCTTGATGCCACGCAGGTCCAGGCCTTCCTGGGTGATGGCGGTGACGCTGACCGCGATCTTGCTCATCGACTCCTCGCGGCGCGTCGCCGTGACCACGATTTCCTCGAGTTGCGGGGCGGCGGCGGCTCCTGACTCCGCCGCGCTGCGGGCGGGCGCGGCCCACAGGGCCAGCGACAAGGCGCAAAAAACAACGGCCGCAAGCTCGAACTTGACGGTACGCACGGCGCAAGGCGCCGCCGGTGTCGGTGTTGCTCGCATGATCATCCCCTTTTGGCTGTTTAGGCGTGCCCTCTGGCGGACTGAACCTTCCCGGGGCATCGCCATGTCACCATAGCGCCGTCACAGATCAAACGCAATTTGCGGCCGGGCCTGAGGTAGTTTGTTGCGTTTTCGCAATATCGAGCCCGCGTCCTGGGTGCACATTACCGCGGTGAGGCGTAGACTTTCCGGCGCTTGCATATTCCTGAGGGGGAATTCATGAAAAGGCGTCAATTCGTTGGTGCGGGCCTGGCGCTCGCCGCCACCTGGCCGCTACGCGGCTTCAGCGCTGTGCTCAAGGGTGCGGGCGACCTGGCGGTGAAGACACTCGCGGGTGGTGATGTCACGCTGCCCGCATCGTCAATCGAGGCCCTCGCAGCCAGCCTGCGCGGCGACGTGCTGCTGGCAAATAACCAGGACTACGAGCGGGTTCGTCGCGTCTGGAACGCAGCCTTCGACAAGAAGCCGGCACTGATCGTGCGCTGCACGGGGGCATCCGACGTCCGGCACGCCGTCGATTTCGCGCGTGAGCACCAGTTGCTGACGGCCGTGCGTGCCGGTGGCCACAGCCTTTCGGGCAAGTCGAGCTGCGAAGGCGGGCTGATGATCGACCTGCAGCAGATGCAGGGCGTGCGTGTGGATCCCGAAACCCAGCGCGCGTATCTGGAGTCGGGCTCGCTGCTCGGGCAGCTCGATCACGAATGCGCAGCCTTCGGGCTGGCGACCACGGCGGGCACCGTATCGCACACGGGCGCTGCCGGCCTCACACTCGGCGGCGGCTTTGGCAGGCTGGGCCGGCGCTTCGGGCTGGCTTGCGACAATGTCGCCTCCTTCGACATCGTTACCGCCGACGGGCGTTTCCTCCGGGCGAACGATCACGAGAACCCCGATCTCTACTGGGGCCTGCGCGGCGGGGGCGGCAATTTCGGCATCGTGACCGCGATCGAATACCGGCTGCACCCGATGGATCCGGTCATCCTCGGCGGCAGCA
>JAYTUZ010000171.1:0-13326 GCA_043744295.1 Gammaproteobacteria bacterium
CAAGGCCGCGGCTGGCACCGGCAACTTCATCGGGCCACGGGCTGGCGGCGGGCCTGTCATGGCGGGTGGTGCCTACCTGGTCGGCGAGAACGGCCCGGAAATGTTCTTTCCGGGCAGCAGCGGCAACATCGCTGCCAATGGTTCCCTGGGCGGCGATCAGATCAGCATTGTGATTAATAACCCCGTCGATGCCCGGGGCGCGCAGGAAGGCCAGGCGTTGCAGCTCGCGCGCGTCATGCGGGCCAACAACGAAAGTCTCAAGCAGGACATCTTCGAGGGCCTGAGACGGCGGAAATACCGCGTATGACTGACGGCCAGCCTCAGCGGCAGCACCTCGTGTCGGCGCCGTCACGAGGTGCTGGCGAGCTATGCCCGCCAGGCCAAGGACGACACCCTTCGCAAGCACGCGCAGCGCATTCAGGCGCGGGCGATCAGGCGGGCGGGAGACCTGCTAAAGCAGGTCGAGCCTAGCAAGGGCGGCCAACCTACCCATGACGGTGGCGGCACAAGTAGAAACCAGACGGCTCGCGATGCCGGCCTGAGCGAACGCCAAAAGGTCACGGCGCTGCGCGACGGTTTGCCGCCGCCTAGTACCCCGGCCCGTCGAGCTCGCGCCTCATCGCGGCCACGAATGACGGCAGCACCGTCTCACAGCCCAGCCGGCTGCAGCCCGGCGCGCGGCTCGCTGCCGAGAATGCCGCTCCGACTGCGGCGCTGACGATGCCCGGCAGCGCTGCGATGTAGAGCTTCAACGCAGCATCACGCTCGGCGCCGGGCGGTCGCGCCAATCTGCGACCATGCCCTCGAATTTCTCGTCTGGCACGGCCGCGAGCTTCTGAGCGCGGGACGACAGTTTTTTATCGATCCCAGCATCTTCTAAAGTGGGGTTCTTTTTAGGAACCCCACTCTTTCCTACACCGCGGGCGCCAGCATTCTTAGGACTAGCAGCCAGTAGCTCTCCTAGCCTGCGTTCTGACCGGAATCGAATCTCGGCGGCATCCGCCTCCATTTGCCTATTTTTCGCGATCAGTACCTGGTCAGGGTCGCGAAATTGCACTACTTCGCCCATGGCGCGCGCATCTGGCTGATCTGCCAACTATCGAAGCGATTGGCCAGGTCATCCAGCCGATCGATGGCGACCGTGAGCGCCACGGAGCAGGTGGCCGTCTCGACCTCTGGACCACCGTCAGCGGCGGCATTCAGCGCATGCGCGATGCAGCGCAGGGTCTGCGTTTCGGCGCGTAGCGCATAATGCAGCGCGTCGAACTCAGCACTGCCCGTGGTCTGCTGGCGCAGTTTCGCCAAGGCAATCTCATGGACGGCATCGCTCAGGATTTCCTGCTTCGCGCGACCCGTCGTGCGCGACTCAGATTCCAGCCAAGCATTGGTTTCAGCCGTGATCTTGCCGCGGAAGTCGATCAGCTCGAGGCTCACGCCGCGCTCCACACTCGGGGACCAGCTAGGCGCCTGAGTGGCATTTGGTGATGAAGGTTCCATGCGCTTTCTCCTGTGACGTGAGTAGTGCAAATTTTCTGACTTTCCGTATGGCCGTCCGTACGGCACAAGTTGGGAAGTCCGAAAGTGTTGCGAAACGCTGGAAATCTAGTGGTGGACGGTGCAGGGATTGAACCTGCGACCCCTGCCGTGTGAAAGCAGTGCTCTACCGCTGAGCTAACCGTCCGGTTGGGTGGGGCGGAGAAGTTTACGGGCCTGGCGGTCCGGAATCAATCGCCATTGGCGTGGCGTGGGCATCCCGGCTACCATCCCCGGCTCTTTGCACATCAGGCAGATGACCCCACATGACGTCCGCGCCCGTCGTTACCCGTTTCGCTCCCAGCCCCACGGGCCTGCTGCATATTGGCGGTGTGCGCACGGCTCTGTTTTCCTGGCTGCACGCCCGGCATCACGGCGGCCGTTTCATCCTGCGTGTCGAGGATACCGATCGCGAGCGCTCGACCGACGAAGCCGTGCGCGTGATTCTCGACGGCATGCACTGGCTCGGCCTGGATGCCGATGAAGGGCCGTACTACCAGACCCGGCGTTACGATCGTTATCGTGAGGTGCTGGCTGGCATGCTGCAGGCGGGTACGGCCTATCGCTGCTACTGCTCAAAAGAGCAACTTGAGGCCATGCGCACGCAGCAGATCGCGGCCAGGCAGAAGCCGCGCTACGACGGTCGCTGCCGCGATCGCCGGGAGTCGCGCCCGGGCGTCGAACCCGTGATCCGCTTTCGCAATCCACTCGATGGCGCAACCGTGGTGGACGACATGGTGCACGGTCGCGTGGTGTTCCAGAACACCGAGCTCGATGATCTGATCATCGCGCGCTCGGATGGCAACCCCACCTACAATTTCTGTGTCGTGGTCGACGACATGGACATGGGCGTGACACACGTGATTCGCGGCGACGATCATCTCAACAACACACCGCGGCAGATGAATATGCTGCAGGCGCTGGGTGTATCGCCTCCAGCCTATGCGCACGTACCGATGATCCTCGGCCCTGATGGCGCCAAGCTTTCCAAGCGCCACGGCGCCGTCAGCGTGTTGCAGTATCAGCAAGAGGGTTATCTGCCCGACGCGCTACTGAACTATCTGGTGCGCCTCGGTTGGTCGCACGGTGACCAGGAGGTCTTCAGCCGCGAGCAGATGATCGCCGGTTTCGATATCCGGGACGTCAACAAGGCCGCGGCCGCGTTCAATGCCGACAAGTTACTGTGGCTGAACCAGCAGCACATGATGAAGGCGCCGCTGGCGGTGCTTGCTGCGGTGCTGCGTGAGCAGCTGGCCCTGCTCGGCGTGCAATGCGATGACCAGGCACTGCTCGAGGGGGTCGCCAACGCGCAGCGCGAGCGCAGCAGGACGCTGAAAGAGATGGCGCAAAACAGTCTGTATTTCTTCCGTGAGCCTGGCGGCTACGACGAAAAGGCCGCCAGCAAGCACCTGACGGTGGAAACCGCAGTGCTCCTGCAACAGGTGACTGCCGGACTGCAGGCACTCGCCGACTGGAGTGCCGCTGGCGTGCACGAAGTCATTGCCGCTGTGGCGGAGCGCGCCGGCGGCGGCCTCGGCAAGGTGGCGCAGCCCCTGCGAGTGGCGATGTCGGGCGGTACTGTGTCACCGCCTATCGACCTTACGGTCGCGCTGATCGGGCGCGAGCGCGCACTCGCGCGCCTGCAGCAGGCGATCAAATCGACTTGCTGACGACTTCCGACAAGTCACTTTCCACCTGGTCGGCGGTGTAAGCGGCCAGCGCGAAGTACCACGTGCCCTGGTGTAGATTCGCCAGCGTGTAGGTCGTAGTGGCAGGATTGCCAATGTTGACCATCTGGGTAAGCGTATTGGCGCTGGTGCCATAGTAGATGTGGAACCCGGCCAGGTTGGTGAGCGCGGTCCCGTCCAGATTCTGCGTCGGCGGTGTCCACAGCACGGTGGCCGACCCGCTCGCAGGATTGACGACTGTTATCGTGAAGGGCGTGAGCGCCGCCGTATTGGCGTCGTGGCTGGCGCTGATAACGATGTTGGCGTAGGTCCCGATGTCGGCCGCGGTGGGCGTTCCGCTCAGTTCGCCCGTGGCCATGCTGAGCGTAGCCCAGGCCGGCAGGTTCTGGACACTGAAGCTGATCGTGTCACCTGCGCTTGAGCTGGCGGTCGGTTGAAAGGCGTACCGCGTGCCGGCGGTTACCTTGGCAGCGGGCGCACCGCTGATGGTTACGGTAGCGGCAGCTGGTGCACTGCCGCCCGGCGTGTCCGACTTGCAGCCTGTCAGGCTGGCAGCAACCAGCAGGCAAGAACAGAACAAGCCGCTGACTCTTGCTACGTCTCGCCACAGCCGTTGGTTCATTCGCCACCTCTCTGCGGGCAGGCGCAGCAAGCACTACGGCGTCACCCGGCGATGGAGGAGCGGATCGACAGCACCGGAGTCACGAATGGGCTACTGCCCGGTGCCGGCAACCCCGCTATCTCTAATCCCGTCGGGACCTGGAGACCGGAGGCTTTGCGTCCCCGCCTCGCAGCGGGTATGCCCTGATTACGTTTGCGCGATCAGTACACGTGAATGCAATCGAGCACGCAAGCTGTCGTGCAGCGGGGACATCCGCCTGTTGAGTGGATTCGATACACGCGCGCCGCGTCACCAGCGAGGTCGCGCAAATTCGACATAAGCACCTGGTTTCCAGCCGCGCTGTGCAATCTGCGGCTATCATTCACAGCCATGACAGAGTTGCAAATTGCGCCACCGGTGGAGGCGGGCGCGCCATTGCGGGTAATGGTGGTCGTCAGTGCGCTTAGCTATGGCGGTGCCGAGACCCAGGTCGTGGAATTGGCCAACAGCGCTGACCCTGCGGAGCTCGATCTGCAGGTGTGTTCATTGTCGAGCTACGTGCCGCAGGCCGAGCGACTGCGCCACCCGGAGCGCCTGCACATCGTCAGGAAGCGCTCGCGTTTCGATGCGACCGTGGTGCCGCGGCTGGCGCGCCTGCTGAGGGCACAGCGAACCGAAGTTGTCCACGGCTACCTGTTCGATGCGGAGATCGCAGCGGCGCTGGCAGGGCGGCTGGCTGGCGTGCGCGCCGTGGTGGGCTCGGAGCGGAACGCCAGCTACAAGATACGCCCGATCAACCGCCTCGCCTACCGGCTGACGCGTGGCTGCTTTGACGGCATTGTTGCCAATTCTTATGCCGGAGCCGCGTTTAACCAGCGCGCCCTCGGCTTTCCGGCGAGCCACTACCGGGTAGTGCGCAATGGCGTCGACACTACCCGGTTTCGCCCCGTGGACGGCGCGCCGACCCGCGCCGCACTGGGCCTGACGGCCGCCACGCCGGCAGTCGGCATGTTTGCCAGCCTCAAACCGCAGAAGAACCACCCGCTGCTGCTGCAGGCGGCCCGCGCCGTGCTTGCCGCGGTACCGGAGGCGCGCTTCCTGTTCGTCGGCGACATCCTGGCGGGCGGCAAGCACGGATCCAGCGACTACGCCCGCGAAGTGCAGCTCATGGTTGATTCGCTGGGGCTGCGCGCCGCGTGCCAGTTCCTGGGCAACCGCGCCGATCTGCCGCAACTCTACTCGGCCTGCGACTTGACGGTGCTGCCGTCGTTGTTCGAGGGCACGCCCAACGCCGTGCTGGAGAGTCTGGCCTGTGGGTGCCCCGTGGTCGTGACCGATGTGGCCGACAACGCGCTGATAGTGCCCGATCGTCAGGTCGGTCGGGTCGTGCCTTCCGGCGATCACGAGGCACTGTCGCGGGCGATTGTAGAATTGCTCACCGTGCCCGGTTACCGCGCCAGTCTCGCGGCCAACGCGCGGGCGTGGGCGGAAGGTGAATTTTCGCTGCGTGCGCTCAGCGCCAACATGACAAAGGTGTATCGCGAACTGGCAGCCCGCTGACCGCCTCGGCTACCGTGGCGCTGACAGCTACTTCACCGCGACATTGAGCGGCGCTTCAGGCTCAGTGCTTACCTCACCTTCCACCTGCGCGGCATAGTCATGCAGCCAGTTTTCCAGGTTCGTGTAGCCATTCGCTGCGATTGCGTCCGGGTTGTGCGGCAGCGTCAGCGCACGCGTATTTTGTGCGTATACCGGCCAACCGCCACCGTTCTTGCTGCAGCGCGCGGAACCATCGGCCGCTACACAGTTGATGATCTGTCCGGTGCGGGTCTTGACGCTGTTGATGATGCGGCGGTCAACGCTGTCCCGGTCAATCGGGCGGGCGCCAGCCGTTGCGAGCACGTCGTTGTACACCGCATTGTTTGCGGTACTCTGCGCCTTCAGCCCGGCTGGCCAGACCGGCGCCGTACTTACCATGGACAGGACAATGGAGCCGCCGTGCCCGAGCACTGCGCTTCCCGCGTAGGGTTCGTCGGATATGTTGTCCGCCTGGTAGATCCTGGAACTCGACTGCCACTGGGATTCGCCGGGGCTGTCGGCTGAGACGTAAATTGGCGGAAGGCTGCTGGTGTAGCTGGGGCCTTTCAGATACACATTGCCGACGATCGAGTTGCTGCTGGGCACGCCGATGTTGTTCTGTAGCGTGGTGCCGGCAACACCCCGGTCATATATCACGTTGTTGACGAATACCAGACCGGAAGCACGACTCAATGGATTGCGGGCATGAGCGTGAGCCAGAAGGTTGCCCACCATGGAGATCCTGCCCGGATTGACGCCGCCGAAGACCATGCCGTACCCGTGTGGCCCCTTCGGGTGGAGGGAATCATCCAGCGGTTCGGCGAACAGATTGTGCCAGAACGTTATGTTATCCCAGTTGTCCCACAGGTTGCTAAGCTCGTCGATCGACCACTCGACTGAGCAGTGGTCGAAGACAATGTTTTGCACCAGCGCGCCCGCTGTCCATTGAGTGAGGCTGTCGCGGTTGTCGGGGCTCATTCCGGACGGGTCGTCGCCGGCGCGAAAACGGATGTGCTGGATCAGCACGTCGGAGGCCACCACGGCCATCGGACCGCCGCGAATCATGACGCCAGGCGAGGGCGCGGTCTGCCCGGCGATCGTCAGATTGGGGTTGCGTATCTTCAGTGCGGCGCCAAGACGGATTACCCCGGAAACTTCGAACACGCAGACGCGCGGCCCGATCTCATTGACGCAGGCTGCCAGCGAGCCGTCGCCGGATTCATTGAGGTTGGTGACCCGGTACACCGTCCCGCCGCGCCCGGCCGGCGTCTCCATGCCGAAGCCCGACGCGCCTGGGATCACTGGTAAAGCCTGCGCAACCTGCATGGCGCCCGCGCACACCAGGGCGATCGCGGTGAGGATCGGGTAGCTGTGTCGTGCCATCATGAATCCATCCTTATGGAGCTGTCGGCTAAGGGCCAAACTATGCCGCAGTGATGCGCAAAGCAAATGTCGAAATCTGGCGACAGTGCCAGCGGAACGCGCGGCCAGTATCAGCCGGAGCCGCTCGCTGACGGCCTGGCGGATTCCCGGGACGCGCGCCAGCCAAAGGCGTCGGCGCGCGCATGCAGCGCTGGCTCCAGAACTGCCGCCGGGACACGATCGACATGGTCAGCACCCCGCGGGGCAATCAGTGCCAGACGCATTACCATGCCAAAGCAGGCCCACAGGTAGACCCAGGGCGTATAGAGTTCCACGAAAAAGATGCTGATGAAGATGCCGACCAGTCCAAAGCAGAAGCCGATGAGCAGATAACGCACACTTGCGTCAGCGCAGGCGAAGACAGCAGCGCGTGCCGTTGACCAGAGCGTACCGAGCATGACGAGCAGGCAGCTCAATCCCGGCAGGCCCAGATTGAACCAGTAATTCATGTAGGTGTTGTGTGGCGAGTACTCCCGTGGGAACGACCAGTACGCGCGCCAACCGTAACCGGTGATCAGCGTCACCGGATGATCCATGAACAGCGAGAGCGTGTTGAGCCAGATCTCCGAGCGGCCACTCGACACATTGCCGAGACCGCCTTGTGAAGATTGATTGAATAGCCGGTACATGATCAGACTGCGCATCGTTCCGCTGACCGTAAAGAGCAGGATGAGAACGACGACGATGGCAAGCGTGCCCCAGCCGGCAATCCGGCCCACCGCAATGTAGCGGCGGAACACGTAGCCGCCGACGCAGGCGCCTCCAAGCAGCGCGACGAAACCGCCGCGCGACACGGTGGTGAGCATTGCCAGCATTGCCAGCGCTGCACAACCAAGCCAGACCAGGCGCCAGAAAGTGCGCGACACAAACGCCGCCGAGGCATACATCGGGATCAGAAAAGAAAGAAAGCCGGCGTACTGGTTGGCTTCGCCCAGCGCCCCCTCCACGCGGCCGTCATCACGGACACTGATCAGGCCAAAGTGCGTCAGGCCCAGCGTGTCGGAGACCGTGATCAGATTGGCGCCCGTGCATACCAGCAGCAGTGCGCTCAGGGCCGTTGTCGTATCCTTTACCGAGCGCAGTCCGTAGAAGCAAACCAGAAAGAAGATGTAGTAGTCGGCAAGGCTGGACTTGAGCAGCAGGCCGTTTTCGAGTCCGGGATAGTTGTGGTACTCGATGACCTTCCAGGCAATCAGCCAGGTGACAATTGCGTACCCAATGAGCAGCAGAAACGCTGTCTGCAGCCGGGGCAATTCATAGCGTCCTTCGCGTTGCGCGACCATGCGCAGCGCAATCATGCCGGCCAGCAGATAAAGCATGACGTTCTTGAGGCTGAGCCCGGGCCCCGCGCTGACGTTGATCTGCAGGACGTCGACGGCCATGTCGATGGCGAGCATCAGGCCTATCAGAATGGGCATGGTTGCTTGGGCTCGGCGGCGGCAGGTCCGGGAATCGGCTGCCGAGGATACACTAACTGCCCGGACTCAGAGGTGCACAGCTCGCGGCTCGCAGCTACAGTGCCGCGGTTCGTCTTACCCCACCTGCTTGCTTACCACGACAGACAGCTCGCTCTCGGTCCCGTCCGACGTGTAGGCGGAAACGGCAAAATAGTAGGTGCCGGACTTCAGGTTGGCGATCTGGGCACTGCTGGCGCTGGACTGCGGCACGTCCTTGAGGGTCGACAGGACATTGGCGTCCGGGCCGTAGTAGACATGGAAGCCCGCGAGATTGGTCAGCACGCTGCCGTCGGCATTCCGGCTCGGCGCGACCCAGGTGACGGTTGCAGTGGCGATGGTGGGGGGTGTGGTGGTGCCTGTGCCGTTGCCCGCGCTGCTACTGGCAGCGGAATTACAGGCCGCGATTGCGCACAGCAATGCAAGTCCAAGGGCCAGTCGAGAAGCTGATCTGAAGAAAGTGCGGATCACTTCATTAATCCTCGCAGCGGACGACGGTAATGCCTATTGCGCAATGGGTATAAACGCTGTTAGGAGACGTCGGCAACATGTCGGCGCGCGACGACGTGTCGGCACGCGACGACGATTGTTTATTTTTCCGTTGCGGCAGCTGCCTGTGCCGATTCGCGCTGCGTTGAAAATTACGATGGAAATAACGGGGTTGTGTTCATGACTTCGCAATTATCATCAGCTATCGCGTGGAAGCACTGCTCCGCCCGGTACGGCGTCGACAGATTGACGGCCCGGTTCAATGCTCGAGAACCGGCACGGATGCGTCCTCTGGCAAGGGCCTGCCACAGCCTCCTGCCTCATTTGCGACGCAAGTCTCATTTGGCGGTGTCGCGTACGGGAAAACGCTGCTCGGAATTGCGTCCAGCCCGGCGATAATTGCGGCTGATTATTGCGTAGTGGAGTCGATCGATGAATGCACCCTTGCCCCGCGCCCTGGCCATTGGCCTGCTCATGTTGCTGGCCGCCTGCGGGGGCGGAGGGGGTTCCGCGGCAGGTGGCGGCGGCGGTCCGACGGGCCCCACGATCAGTGCCCAGCCAGCCAACCTCACGGTTGCCGACGGCGCCACGGCAAGCTTCACCGTGACAGCGATGGGCACGGCTCCGCTGAGCTACCAGTGGCAGCGCAAAGGCGTGGACATTACCGGCGCTACTTCTGCAACCTATAGCTTTGTGACGACGTATCCTGCCGATAACGGCGCCTCGTTCAAGGTCAGGGTGGCCAACAGCGCCGGCGGCGTCACCAGTGCTTCGGCCACTCTGGCTGTCACGCCGATCGCGCCGCTCATCACGACCCAACCGATGGACGCCAGCGTTGGCGATGGCGTCTCCGCAGATTTTACGGCGATGGCGAGCGGTAGTGCGTCACTGGCCTATCAGTGGCAGTCCGCGCAAGCCGGCAGCCCCGGCATCTTTGCCGACATCACGGGTGCCACCGGCAGCAGTTACCGGCTCTGGGTAGCCCAGCAGGGCAACAACGGCAGCAAGTTCCGGGTCGTCGTCACCAACGACGCCGGCAGTGCCACCAGCACCGCTGCGACCCTGACTGTCAGCCCCGCAGCACCGTCGATTCGCACGCAGCCCCGTGACCTGACGGTACTGGCCGGCACCGATGCTACCTTCACAGTCGAAGCCTATGGCACGGCGCCGATGCACTTCCAATGGAGTAGAGTCGGTACGGGCAATGTAGGTACCGACGGCGCCAGCTATACCGTGTTTGGCGCTACGGTACTGGGTGACAATAACGCGCAGTTCAATGTTGTTGTAAGCAATCTTCTGGGCCCGGTGACGTCCAACACCGTGACCCTGCACGTCAGTGCAGTGGAGGTCGCGCCGAGCACGGTAACGGTCAGCCCCCCTGGCACGTTTACCGTAGGCGAGGGCGCGCCGGTTGCCTTTGTGGCCACCGTCGATAGTAGTGCTACTGCAGTCAATTATCAGTGGCGCAAGAACGGCGCCGACCTGGCCGGCGAAGTCGGCGATCACCTGAACATCTCTCAGGCTACTGCGCCCATGGATGGTGATACCTACAGCGTGCGCGTATTCAACAGTGCCGGTGCGCCGATCACTTCTGCAGTCTCGACGCTGCGGGTCACGCCGGGCAACTTAACGCTGCTGGCCGGGCATGTCGGCGGCGTTGGCAACGTGGACGGCAGCGGCGCCACCGCGCAGTTTAGCTCTCCGGCAGGCGTGGCGATGGACTCTGCAGGCAATACTTACGTAGCCGACTCCGGCAATCACACGATCCGCAAGATTACTTCAACCGGTGTCGTCTCGACGATCGCGGGCCAACCCGGAACGCGCGGGAGAACAGACGGCGCGGGCACGTCGGTAGCCACGTTCAGCATCCCCCGCGGGGTCGCCGTGGATGATCTCGGCAATATTTACGTGGCCGACCAGGCCAACAACGCGATTCGGCGTATAGACACCTTTGGAAACGTGTTGACTATTGCCGGCAGCGGCGTCTCCGGATCGAGCAACAGCGCGACGGGCACACTGGCTACCTTCAACCGCCCGGTAGGCGTCGCGGTCATTGGCACGATGCTGTATGTCGTCGACGCGGGCAACAACAGAATCCGGCAGGTAGACCTCACTCCCTTGGGCACCTTCTCGGTCACTGACCTATCGGGTAGTGTTGCAGGTGCCATCAACGGCGCTCTGGTGACGGCGACTTACAACAATCCGACTGGCATCAGCGCCGATGTGCCTGGCCAGGTTCTCTATGTGGCCGATGCCGGCAACGCGCTCGTGCGCAAGCTGGATCTAAACCCAGTCGGTGGCGCGGTCACGACACTGGCCGGTCGAGCCGGCGTTACGGCGGGTCTGGACGGCAACCTGGCCACCGCGAGTTTCCGTTCGGCCGATGGCCTGGCTTATTCCGCTGCCGCAAGCGCAGTGTTCGTGTCGGATGCCACGAGCCACACCATTCGCAAGGTTGATCTGGCGGTGCTGGACACGGACCCATTATTCGTCACCACTTTTGCTGGCAGCCCGGGCAATGCCGGGGTTGGCGGTGGGGTGGGCACGCTGGCCCGGTTCAACGGGCCTCAGGGCATCGCCGTTACCCAGGCGGGCGACCGCATGGTCGTGGCCGACAACACGAGCAATCTCGTCGACCAGATTACCGTCAGCACGCAGCTGGTTGCCAACCTGGCGGGCAGCTCGGTGGCGCGCGGTTATGCCAACGGCAAAGCGGCCGACAGCCTGTTCAATGTCCCCACGGCTCTGCTCTTCGATGGCAATCAGAAGCTGTACATCGCCGACAGCGCCAACCATGTCATCCGCATGATTGACCTCGCCAAGCCCCAGACGGATGCGGGATATGTCAGCCTGTACGCGGGTGGCCCGGGACTCACGGGAACGACCAACGGTGCGCTGACCGCTGCGCGTTTCAACAATCCGAGGGCGTTGGCCCTTGGCGCCGGTGCCCTTTATGTAGCGGAAGTCGGCAACAACAGTATCCGGAAGATCGATATGGCGCTTGGCCAGGTCACCAAAGTACCGGACCCGGGCGCGCTGTTGAACGACCCGAGTGGTGTCGCCGTGGACGCTACCGACAAGATCTATGTCGCCAGCACCTTCAACCACAATATCTACCTGATGTCGGGCGGAACAGTAACCCTGATCGCGGGTAACGGCTTGCCAGGACCGACCAATGGCAATGGCGCCGCAGCGCAGTTCAGTTCACCAGTCGGCCTCGCGCTGGATGAGGCCAACCATCTGCTTTACGTGGCCGATCGCGGCAACTGCGCCATCCGTGTGATTGATGTCAGTACTACGAACTACGTGGTGTCGACACTTGCCGGCGGGGTTGGCTGCGGGTTCAACGATACCGGTGCCTCGCCGGCCCAGTTCGCCCTGCCCTTGCAGATCGCCCTCGACGGCACGGCCACTGCCGGCCAGCGCGGCGGTATTTACGTCACGGACCTGGCCAACCATGCGCTGCGCAAGGTCAGCAGCGCCGGTGTCGTGAGCACCGTGGTGGGTTCCCCGGCCAGGATCGGCGCCCAGCTCGGCAGCAGTGACCCGGGTAGCAGCGGCCTCAATGCCCCCTATGGCGTGAGCGTGGACGCAACCAACGGCCGCTTGTATTTATCTGATGACGAAGAGCACGCCATCATGCGCGTCAGCCCGCTGCCTTGAGCCCGGCTGTGCCGCAGGCAAATATGGCGTCCCCAAGGGGATTCGAACCCCTGTCGCCGCCGTGAAAGGGCAGTGTCCTGGGCCTCTAGACGATGGGGACGTACATTTCCGGCTGCGGGCCCCGCGACCGGAAAAATTGGTGGAGCCAGGCGGGATCGAACCGCCGACCCCCTGCGTGCAAGGCAGGTGCTCTCCCAGCTGAGCTATGGCCCCCTGAAATGCGTGATAGTGGTGGGTCTGGGTGGATTCGAACCACCGACCTCACCCTTATCAGGGGTGCGCTCTAACCAACTGAGCTACAGACCCGAGGTCGGGTTGCTCTTGAGATCAAGTAACTTGTGTTGGATGCTCGCGCCGGGATTATTGGAAGCGATTTTAAAAGGAGGTGATCCAGCCGCAGGTTCCCCTACGGCTACCTTGTTACGACTTCGTCCCAGTCATGGATCACACCGTGGGGGCCGTCCTCCCGAAGGTTAGACTAGCCACTTCTGGTACAACCCACTCCCATGACGTGACGGGCGGTGTGTACAAGGCCCGGGAACGTATTCACCGCGACATGCTGATTCGCGATTACTAGCGATTCCGACTTCATGGAGTCGAGTTGCAGACTCCAATCCGGACTACGAAAGGTTTTTTGGGATTCGCTCGCCTTCGCAGGTTTGCAGCCCTTTGTACCTTCCATTGTAGCACGTTTGTAGCCCCACCTGTAAGGGCCATGATGACTTGACGTCATCCCCACCTTCCTCCGGTTTGTCACCGGCAGTCTCCCTAAAGTTCCCGGCCGAACCGCTGGCAAATAGGGACAAGGGTTGCGCTCGTTACGGGACTTAACCCAACATCTCACGACACGAGCTGACGACAGCCATGCAGCACCTGTCTCTCAGTTCCCGAAGGCACC
>JAYTUZ010000172.1:0-13306 GCA_043744295.1 Gammaproteobacteria bacterium
CCCTCGCCCTTCGTGCCGGCCGAGGCGACCAGGGCCACGTCGAGCGGTACCAGGGCCTGCGCCCGCAACTGCGCTCGCGCGGCTTTGGCGTTGTCTGCCTCCAGCAGGCCCGTCGTCGATTTGCCGGCTGCGTCGAGTGCTTCGAACTTGTACGCAGGCATGCGTCAGGCCGGCTTCATTCGCGTGTGACCCGCATCACTTCTTCCGGCGAGGTGATGCCTTCAGCCACCAGTCGCTCGCCGTCCTCGCGCATCGAGCGCAAGCCCGCCGCTTCCGCCGCGACGAAGATCTGCGACTCGGCGGCGCGGCTGTGGATCAACGAGCGCACCTTGTCGTCGGCCACCATCAATTCGTAGACGCCGGTGCGGCCCTTGTAGCCGGTGTGCGTGCATTCGGCGCAACCGACCGGGTGGTAGCGGCCGCGTGCATCGACCTTCTTGCAATGCACGCAGAGTTTGCGCACCAGGCGCTGCGCCAGCACGCCGAGCAGGCTGGAGCTGAGCAGGAAGGGCTCGACGCCCATGTCGATCAGGCGCGAGACCGTCGACGGTGCGTCGTTCGTGTGCACGGTCGCGAGCACGAGGTGGCCGGTGAGCGAGGCCTGGATCGCGATCTGCGCGGTTTCGTAATCGCGGATCTCGCCGATCATGATGACGTCCGGGTCCTGCCGCAGGATCGCGCGCAGCGCCTTCGCGAAGGTCAGGTCGATCTTCGGGTTCACCTGGGTCTGGCCGATGCCGGCGAGTTCGTACTCGACCGGGTCCTCGACCGTCAGGATGTTGGTGCCTGCGGTGTCGACGCGGCCCAGCGACGCATACAGCGTCGTCGTCTTGCCCGAGCCGGTGGGCCCGGTGACCAGGAGCATGCCGTGCGGCTGGTCGGCCATGCGCCGGAGTGCGCGCACGGCGCCTTCGTCGAAGCCCAGCGTGTCCAGCGACAACGCGCCGCGTGCGACCACCATCGCCTGCTTGTCGAGGATGCGGATCACCGCATCCTCGCCGTGCACGCTGGGCATCACCGACAGGCGCAGGTCGATGTCGCGCCCGCCGGCGTGCACACGAAAGCTGCCGTCCTGCGGCACGCGGCGCTCGGCGATATCGAGCTCGGCCATGACCTTGATGCGCGAGACCACCTGCTCGGAGACTTCAGCGCCGGTAACGGCGGCCATATGCACCAGCACCCCGTCGATGCGATAGCGCACCACCAGGCCGTTGGGCACGGTCTCGAGATGCACGTCGCTGGCCCCGGCACGCAGGGCATCGTAGAGCGTCGAGTGCACCAGCTTGACGATCGGGCTGGAATCGAGACTGATGGAGGCGAGTGAAAGATTGTCGACCCCGCCAGTTGCCGCGGCCACGCTGGTGTTGCCGGCTACCGCGGAATCGAGGGCGCGCAGCGATTGCTCATTGCGCGAGAGGTAAGCGGCGATTTCAGCGCGCGGCGCCAGCACCCATTCGAGCGCCTGCGGCACGCGCACTTCGAGCCAGGAGCGCAGCGCGGCATCGAAGGGATCGGCGACGATGGCCAGCAGCGACTTGCCGCTGCGCGCCACCAGGCAATTGCGGCGCGTGGCATCGGCATGCGCCAACAGATCAAAGGCAGGTTCGAGCCTGGCCAGGTCCGAGCGCCCCAGGGCGCGATAATCGAGTGCGCGCGCCAATGCCGCGGTCAGCTCCACGGGCCCGAGCCCGGAGCGCTTTTCGAGAAAATCGAGGGTCGAGCCGCCACCTTCCTGGGCCTCGGTGACCGCCGCCGTCAGCATGGCCTCATCGAGGCCGAACATGCCGGAGCTGTCGAGGGCGGCGCTCATTTGATGCTCCCGGCCAGCTCGAAGATCGGGAAGTACATCAGCACCACGATGACGCCGATGACCACACCGATCAGGCTCATGAGCGCAGGCTCGATCAGCCGCGTGACCAGCGCGACCCAACGTGACAGTTCCTCGTCGTAGAACGCTGCGATGCGCTCCATCATGTCGCCCATGTTGCCGCTGCGCTCACCGACCCGCAGCATGCGCGTGGCCACCGGCGTGGTGAGCCCGTATTGCTCCATGGCATCGGCGATCGAACGGCCTTCGCGCACCGCCTGCGTGGCATTGGCGAAGTTGCTGCGCAGATTCGCGCCCAGCAGGCCCGCGGACATGCGCATGGCGGTCACCATCGGCGTGCCACCCCGCTGCAGCATGCCCACGGTGCGATAGAGGCGCGCCAGTTGATAGACGTGCAGGCGGCTGCCCAGCGCCGGTATGCGCGCAATACGCGCGCCGATGGCCGAGCGCACGCTCGGGCGCGTAAAGGTGTACGCCAGGCCGACGATCATGCCGAGGGTGCCAAAGGCCACGAGATAGCCGTGGCCCTCGAGAAACTGTCCCCAGCGCATCAGCAGGCGCGAGGCGAGCGGCAGATTGCTGCCCAGGTCTTCGTAAATCGAACTGAAGCGCGGCACCACATAGCCCATCAGGAACGCCACCACCAGCAGGCCCGCGCCGCACAGCACCGCCGGATAGATCGAGGCGTTGACCAGGCTCTTGCGCAGCACGTCGATCTGCTGCTGATAGGCGACGTAACGCGTGAGTGCTTCGCGCAGTGCACCGGTGCGCTCGCTGGCGCGCACCGTGGCCACGTACAGGGCCGGAAAACTCTGCGGATGTTCGGCCAGCGCCGCACCAAAGGTCTGGCCTTCGCGCAAGCGCACCAGCACCTGATCGAGCGTGCGCCGAATCATCGGGCTCGCTTCCTTTTCCCCTAGCGTCTCTATCGATTCCACCAGTGACAGGCCGGCATCGAGCAGCGCGACCATTTCCTGGCTGAAGGTCACCAACGGCATGCGCGTACCGCGCTTGCCGAAATTCAGGGTGCGCTCGCGCGCGATGGAAATAAATGCCAGTCCGGCGCTGGTCACCTGGCGGCGCGCATCGGCTTCATCAGCCGCGTCGAGCACGTA
Source organism: Gammaproteobacteria bacterium (assembly GCA_043744295.1). Lineage (GTDB taxonomy): Bacteria > Pseudomonadota > Gammaproteobacteria > Steroidobacterales > Steroidobacteraceae > FEN-1191. The sequence continues at coordinate 2,944 of JAYTUZ010000172.1, forward strand.
GGAGAGCACGTCCGCCCCACCGCTCATGGCTTTGATGCGAAAACGCATGGCTACCAGTTCCCCAAGTCGGCGTTCTCGCCGGTGCCGCCCTGACGACCGTCCTTGCCGAAGGACATCAGGTCGTAGTCGTTGTTGTGCGTGCCGGGTGCGCCGTAGACGTACGGACTGCCCCAGGGGTCATTGGGCACCTCTTTCTTCAGATAGGGTCCGGCCCAATTCGGCTCACCCGGCGGCTGAGTCTGCAGCGCCGCCAGGCCCTGTTCGCTGGTGGGCAGATGGCCGACGTCGATGCGGTACTGCTCCAGCGCCTTATCGAGCGCATCGATCTGCGCGCGCGCGGCTTTGACCTGCGACTTGCCGACTTGCGCGAAATAGCGCGGCGCCACGAAGCCCGCCAGCAGGCCGATGATGACCATGACGACCAGCAGCTCGAGCAGGGTGAAGCCACGCAGCAACGTAGCGCGACGCGCGGGCACCCGGCCGTGCAGCCGAATGCAGGCTTGAGTTTCAACGACTTGCGGCACCATATTCACCATGGTATCAGCTCTGTTCGGCCAATTCGGCCTGGGCACGCAGGGCGTGATACACCTTCATCACGTTGGGCACGTAGGCCCGTGTTTCACGGTAGGGGGGCACCCGCCGGCCGTAGCGTTCGACCGCATTCTCGCCCGCATTGTAGGCCGCCAGCACCAGCTCCAGGTTCTTGTCACCAAAACGGGTCAGCAGGGCCGCCAGGTATCTGGCCCCGGCGCTGATATTCTGTTCCGGATCAAAGGCGTTGAAGGCCCCGTAGCGGCGCGCTGTACCGGGCAGCAATTGCATCAGGCCAATGGCCCCGCGCCGCGAAATCGCACGCGGATTGAAGCCCGATTCAACCACAATGACCGCGCGCACCAGCTCGGCATGAATGCTGGCGTCCTTGGCTGCGCGCTGGATGGCCGCGTCATAATCGACCGAACGAGCCAGCCACAGCGCTGCCCGTTTGGCGTCGGCGCTGGGCACGGCGGGATCCAAAACGGGCGTACGGGCAACCAGCGCATAGCGGGAATCGTCCGGCACGTTGCTGAAATGGGCGGTACCAGTGGCGTCGGTGAAGGCATAGATGTCGGCCCTGGCCGCCATCGACGCGGACCCGAAAGCGACAATGATCCCGGTAGTGAGCGCAAGCCTGTTCACGCTGGCACTCTACGAGACCTACCCCACTCCGTAAGGTAGGCAAACTGGGTAGGCGGGCGCCCTGGTGCGAACTGGTTCACACTCTCTGCCCCCCGATCGGCCATCTGCCCCACCCCATGGGGCCCGGCGCCCGGTAAGATGCCGGCAAGGCCCCATATCGATCATGTACACCGACTGGTTCAAACTCAAGCGTTTGCCCTTCCGCCTGCGGCCGGACCCTGAATTCCTGTACCTGAACGGCGAAACCACGCCGGCATTTGAAGCATTGCGCGCCGCGGTGGCCACCGGCCGGGGCGCCATGGCCCTGATTGGCGAGGCGGGGGTCGGCAAAACGACGCTGCTGCACGCCATTGCCCAGCAGCGACAGGGCTCGATGAGCGTGGCCCGCATCCAACAGCCCAACCTGACCTCGAGCGAACTGCTCGATGCCCTGGCAGAGCAGTTCGGACTGCCGACCGCCCGCGATCCGGCCGCCAACCCCCAAACGGCGATCAGGCACTTCATCGCCGAGGAAGTCGGTAACGACCGGGCGGTCCTGATTCTGGTCGATGAAGCGCATCGCCTGGCGAGCGCCACGTTAAGGGAGTTGCTGAAGCTCTGCGCCCGGCAACCGGCACCGTTGGTGATTCTGGCCGGCGCACCGGAGCTGGCGGTACAACTGGCCGCGCTCGCCGGCGAGTCCGGAGCCGCCCTGCCGCCGGTCAGCACCCTGCAGCTGCCGCGCCTGAATGTCGGCGGCACGGAAGGCTATGTGCGGCGGCGGCTCAACGTCGCCGGCGGCGGCGCGCGCAACCTGTTCGACGCCGACACCTTTGCGGAAATCCAGCGCTACACCGGCGGCACGCCGCAACTCATCAATGAAATGTGCGATGCCGCCATGACGCTGGCCGAAACGCATAACAGCCCGCGCGTGGGAATCACCGAAATTCGTGATGCCGCGCACGAGCTCAAATGGGTGGAATTTTCCGCGCGTGCGCCAGCGGCAGCCGCAGGCGCGGCACCGGGCCCTAGGCTCGAGCCGGTGCGCGCCGAACTGGACGTGCAGCATCGCGGTGTCGCCGTGCAGCGCCTGCGGCTCTCGCCCGGACGCATCACCGTCGGCCGCGGCGACGATTGCGGGCTGCAGCTCGACAGCCAGTTTGTCAGCCGGCATCACTGCCAGATCATTACCACTGCCGAGCAATCCTTCGTCGAGGACCTCGGCAGCACCAATGGCATCGTCGTGAACGGGCGGCGACGCCAGTTGCACAAGCTCGCGCCGCACGATCAGATTGTGATCGGCGATCACACGCTGACCTATCTGGAAACGCCCGAGGCCTAGGACCCGTCGGCCACGACCAGGCGCTCGGCATCGCCGAGCTTCCAGGTGAGCTGCGCCAGCGTACCGGCGCCCGGTGCCGGCCCGCAGGAAAACTCACCGCCGGTCATCTGCGCGCGTTCACGCAGGTTGCGCAGGCCCGAGCCATGACGGCGCGACTCGGCGGTCGCCTTGTCGAGCCCCAGCCCGTTGTCGCGCACCTGCAGCGTGAGCACATCGTCCTCGCGGGTCAGCAGCACCCACACGGCGCGCGCCTTGGCGTGCTTGACCACGTTGTTGAGCAGCTCCTGCACGCAGCGATACACCACGGTCGCCAGGCGACCAGGCACCTCGCCGTCGTCCACCGCCAGCTCGGTGTTGATGGTGAGGCCGGGATAAGTCTCGGCGAAATCCCGGCAAAACCACTGCACTGCCGAAGCCGCGCCCAGATCGTCCAGAATCTTTGGACGCAGATCCGTGGAGATGGCGCGGATGTTCTCGGCGGCCTCCTGAATGCGCCGCACCGCCAGTGCAAACACCGAGGCCGGGCTCCCGAGGCGCGGCTGGCGCAGCATTTCGAGGCCGCGCTCGAGCGTGTATTTCACCGCACTCAGCGATTGACCCACCGAATCGTGCAGCTCAATGGCGATGCGCGCGCGCTCGCCCTCCTGCGCGCGAATCAGCTGTTCAGAGAGCGCCACCAGTTCATTGCGCGAGCCGCGCAACGCCACCTCGGCACCCTCGCGACGTATGATTTCATTGCGCAGATCGCGATTGGATCCGGCCAGCGCCTGGGTGCGGGCCCGCACCCGCACCTCCAGGCTTGAATTGAGCCGCTCGAGCGCATCCTGGGCGCGATACAGCGCGCTGACATCGTTGGCCACGAACACCGCGAACGCATCGCCGCGCTCGCTGCTGGCACCGCGGCGCCGGCGCATGGGCCGCAGGGTAAAGTGCAACTGGCGTGAGTCGAGTGGCTCCTGCAGTTCAAACTGGCGGCGACGGCCACGCTTGATTTCCGTGATGGCGTGATTGATGAACCCCTGCAACGGGCAACGCGAACTCCTGCAGTCCGGGTGCAACAGCCGGTGCGCGCCGGTGCCAATGACACCGCTCACTGTGCCCAGCGACCAGTCTTCGACCACGCGATTGGCGCGCAGCACCTGACCCTCGCTGCCCAGCAGGCAGACCAGGGCAGCCATCGCATCGGCCGTACCCTCCCATTCGAGCTTGGCCTTCTCGATCGCCGCCTGGCGCAAGTGGGCCTGTTCGAGCGCCTCGCCCAGTACCCTCGGCCCCACCTTTTTCGCGGCCAGTGCCCGGGGTTTGCGTTTCTTTGCCGCGGCCATGATGGCGGTATCTTGCGACGCCGGCGCGCAGTTGACCAGCAGCGCGCGGCCTGATTATGCAATTCCATCTGTCGGCGCGAGAAGACAGTACGGCGCAATGGGTGATATCGGCTACCTTAGCCCCTGAATCCAAGCCGACCAGTACCGCCACGGGGAGAACGCCATGTCGTTGTGGAAAGAACCTGCCGCACCTGTACCCGCCAATATACCCAGACCGATTGCCGATTCCTTGCCCCGGCCCGTACCGGAGCGCGCCCCAGTGGCGCCGGGCAGCGCGCCGCGAGACCTGCCCCGTGACCTGCAGCGCGATCTGCCGCGCGAATCGGTGATCGCCGCCGGCCTTGCCATCGAAGGCAAGATCCTGGGCACGGGCCATGTGCGCATCGCCGGTTCTTTCAAGGGCGACGTGCAGGTCGAGGGCAATCTGAGCATAGATACCGGCGCGAAGCACCAGGGCGAAGTGCGCGCGGCGACCGTGACCGTGAGCGGCGAGCTCACCGGGAACATCAGCGCCAAACACGTCGATGTCATGCCCTCGGGCGTGATCGTGGGCGATGTCAAGGCCGACACCATCACCGTGGCTTCGGGCTCACGGATGCGTGGGCACGTGGAGTTTGGCTGGGGCGATGCGCTCGCGCGCATCGAACCCAGGAGCAGCGGCCTACCCTCATGATTGCGGCGCGTCCTGCCGCACCAGGCGCGACCCGCAGCTGCCCGCACTGCCGCGCCACGGTGCTGCAGAGCGCCGCTGTGTGCCCGGCCTGCCAGCATCATCTGCGTTTCAATGCACCGAGCGCTGCCGATACCAAGGCGGCCGCAGCGGCCGCCACTGGCTACGCGGCACTGCAGATCGAAGGCACGGTGCGCCACAAGCAACCGCGGGAACCATGCGAATTCTGCGTGGTGCTGGCCATCGCCAACGAACAGGGCGAGCAGATCTCGCGCCAGGTGGTGGGGGTGGGCGTGCTGCAGCCGAGCGAGGCGCGCAGATTCAGTATTTCGGTCAACCTGGTGCCGGCGCGGACGGCTGCGCCTGCAGTTCCGCTAAAGGTGCCGGTAAGCAAATGAACTTGACTGCCCTGAAGCGCGAACCCGCTACAGTTTCACGAGGTTTACAGGGCGCGCACCGTTCACCGCCTCAAGTGCAATGGCAGTATCGAAGGTGATCAGGCGAGCGCTGTGGTGCACGGCCAGGGCCAGCAGGTAGACATCGGCAAGCTGACGCGGACCGTGAATGCGCGTGGCGTCCACCAGTCGCTCGTCCAACAGACTGACACTGTCCGGCCAGAATTCATGGACCGAATCGGCCGTGGCAAACCGCAGCCGGCCCATGATCTGCTGCACGGGCAGCGCATTTGGATAGGCCGGATGCGACATGATGCGCACGCAACCATTTTCAGTGATCGGCGTTGACGCCCAACCAGCACTCCCATGAAAAGAGTACCAACTCATGGCATCGCGATGCAGCACGTGATCAACATCAAGCAACGCGATCAACACATTGACGTCAAGCAGGGCTCGCATCAGCAGGCGTCGTCTTCGCGCAGCTTATTGATGAGCTCATTGGTGACAACGCCGCCGCGAGACGGGAACGGCTTGAAGCCGTACACCGCTTTCGGTTCCTGGACACTCGCCGGGACACTCGCCGGGACAATGGGCGCAACCAAGGCCTGACGCGCCAACTCAGAAAGCACCTGCCCGGCAGTCTTGTGTTCGCGGCGAGCCCGCTCCTTGGCGGCCTGGAGAACATCGTCGGCGATATCGAGGGTGGTGCGCATGCATCAGATGCTAAGGCATCACACATCTGATGTCAAAGCCTCGACATTTATCCCGCACAGCTCCGATCGTGGCCCTCAAGACCGGCGTACCACGCGCTGATCGATTGCACCAAATACCGAGGTGCCGCCGGCATCGGTCATTTCAATTCGCACCCGATCACCGAACTTCAGAAACGGCGTCAGCGCTTTGCCGTTCGCTATGGTCTCGAGCATGCGGGTCTCGGCCAGGCAGGAGGAACCACGGCTGCGATCCGTGTTCGAGACGGTTCCGGAACCGACGATGGCGCCAGCGCGCAGATTCCGGGTCCGGGCGCAATGCGCGATCAGCGTCGGGAAATCGAAGGTCATGTCGACACCGGCTTCGGGCGCGCCGAATGGTTCAGCGTTGATGTAGCTGCGCAGCGGCAGATTGACCTTGCCGCCATCCCAGGCCGCGCCCAGCTCATCGGGCGTGACGGCCACCGGCGAAAATCCGGTCGCGGGTTTTGACTGGTAAAAGCCGAAGCCCTTGGCGAGTTCAGCCGGCGTGATATTACGCAGCGTCCAGTCATTCACCAGCATCAGCAGGCGTATGTCGTGGCGCCTGCGCACCTGCTCGGCACTCGACCCCATGGCCACATCGCCCGTGATGACAGCAATTTCGGCCTCGAGATCAATGCCCCACTCTTCAGACAGGAACGGCGCCTCATCCGTGGGGCCGAGAAAATCATCCGAGCCGCCCTGATACACCAGCGGGTCGGTCCAGAACGAGGGCGGCATTTCCACGCCGCGCGCCTTGCGCACCAATTCGACGTGCGTGACGTAGGCCGAGCCATCGACCCAGTGAAAAGCCCGCGGCAACGGCGCCGCCACCCCGCCCGAGCCGGCCGGAAAGGCCTCGCCATGCCGCCCGCTGTTGAGTTCATCGGCAACGCGCCGCAAGGCCGGCGCGCACTCCTCCCAGCGATCGAGCGCCTGCTGCAGCGTGACGGCAATCTCCGGCACGGCAATACAGCGCGCCAGATCGCGACTGACCACCACCAGGCGCCCATCACGCCCGGACTTCAGGCTGGCCAGCTTCACTTGCCGCTGCCCTTCCAGCTATCGACGTAGCCCGCCCATTCGACAGCGCTGGCCGCCGCGCCAATCTCCAGCGCATCGCGGCAGTCGATCATCACCGCCACTTCATCGGTAGCGGCTTTACTCTGCACCAGCATGCGCTCGAGCGCCTTGGGATGCGGGCCGTGCGTAAAACCCGAAGGATGGTAAGTCACCATGCCCGGATGAATATTGTCGCGACTGAAGAAATCACCGGCATGATAGAAAATGACTTCATCGTAATCATCGTTGTTGTGGAAGAACGGCACCTTGATCGCGCCCGGATCGGTCTCAAAGGGGCGCGGTGCGAAGGTGCAGACCACGAAGCGATTCGCCACGAAGGTGGTGTGCACCGAGGGCGGCAGATGATAGCGATGGCTCATCACCGGCCGGAAATCCCTGACATTGATGCGGCAGGCGCACAGATCGCCGTGCCAGCCGGTGGCATCGAGCGGGTTATAGGGAAAGGTGGCGATCGAGACCACGCCGCGTCGCTTGATGCGCACCCGCCATGGGTCGTCAGTCTGCTGGGCGCGGAAGGCAGTGTCGACTTCCGGCAGATCGAGCATCGCCGCATCGAACAGCGCGTGCGGCCCGAGCAGGCCCTTGTCGGGCAACATGTAGGTGGCGTTGGTCGCCTCGATCATCAGCAGCGCTGCGGCCTCGCGGCACTCCAGGCGCCACATCGTGCCACGCGGCAGCACCAGGTAATCGCCGGCCGCGAAACTCAAATGGCCGAAGTCGCAATACAGTTCGCCGGCGCCACGATGCACGAACAGCAATTGATCGCCATCGGCATTGCGCGCCAGATGATCCATGTTCCCGGCGAGCTGCCAGTAGCGCAGCTCGGTGTGCGCATTCGAGAGCACCACGGGCGCGTCCCAGGGGCCGGCAGCAGCGCCGGCTGCAGAGCCAGCAGCCAGTCTGGTCAGGTCGAAAGCGTGCGGGCGCAACGGCCCTTCAAAATTGCTCCAGCCGGTAGGTGGATGGCGATGATAGAAAAAACTTGCCGGCCCAAAAAAACCTTCCTTGCCCATCTCGCGCTCGTAGGTGCCGGCCGGCAGATCGGCGTGCGCCTGACGGCTGGCAGTGCCGGCGACGCGTGGATACTGGATGTAATTCTTCATTGGCGGCACTACTCCTTAATTCACGGCATCCGGCTGCTGCTCGGGCGCCGCACGCTGGAACGCGCCCAGCGCCACACAGGCCTGCTCGATACGCGCGATTCGCGGCCACGCCGCCGGGTCGAGCCCGAAGCGGCGCGAACTGTAGCACTGCGGCACCAGGCACACGTCCGCCAGGGTCGGCGTGGCGCCCAGACAGAAATCGCCAGCGTGCGGCTGGCGGGCCAGCAGTTCCTCGAAGGCGCCCAGGCCACGTGAAATCCAGTGCTGCAGCCAGGCTTTGATCGCCGCTTCATCGGCATGTACGGTTTCGCGCAGATACCCCGTCACCGACAGATTCTGCAGTGGCTGAATGTCGGCTACCAGCAGCTGCGCCATCCCGCGCACCTGCGCACGCGCATAGGCGTCGGCTGGCAGCAGCGCCGGCTCGGGATAAGTCTCGTCGAGCCATTCCATGATGGCCATCGACTGCGTGAGCACGCCGCCCGGCGTTGCCAGCGAAGGCACCCGTGCCTGCGGATTGATCTCGCGGTAGGCTGCGCTGTATTGCACGCCGCCATCCTGCACCAGGTGCACCGGCAGGTAGTCGTAGTCCAGGCCCTTGAGTTCGAGGGCGATACGCACCCGGTAGGCCGCCGAACTGCGCCAGTAACTGTAGAGTCGCAACGCGCTCACACGACACCGCGGCGGATCTGATCGAGTTCGATGGATTCAAACAGCGCCTTGAAATTGCCCTCGCCAAAGCCCTCATTGCCCTTGCGCTGAATGATCTCGAAGAAGATCGGGCCAATGACATTGGCGGTGAAGATCTGCAGCAGGATGCCGTCGCTGGCCGAGCCATCGATCAGGATGCGCCGCTGCCTGAGTTCGCCCAGTGATTCCGTGTGGCCGGCAACGCGCGCGGCTACGCCATCGTAATAGGTGTCGGGCGTGTCCTGGAACACCACCCCGCGGGCGCGCAGCGCATCGACGCTGCGGTAGATATCGCCCGCCGAGAGCGCAATGTGCTGAATACCCTCGCCGCGATACTCGCGCAGGTATTCCTCGATCTGCGACTTGTCGTCCTGTGATTCGTTGATGGGAATGCGGATCTTGCCGCACGGACTGGTCAAGGCGCGCGAGAACAGTCCGGTTTTCTTGCCTTCGATATCGAAAAAGCGGATCTCGCGAAAGTTGAACAGCTGCTCGTAAAAGTCACACCAGCGCTTCATGTTGCCGCGTGAGACGTTGTGCGTCAGGTGATCGATGAGCTGCAGGCCCGGCGTGGGCACCTCGCTCGCTGGCGCCGCCGGCAGGAAATCGACGTCGTAGATAGTGCTGGCGCCATAGCGATCGACCAGATAGATGAGGCTGCCGCCGATGCCCTGGATCGAGGGAATATTCAGCTCCATCGGGCCGGCGGTATGCGGACCCGGCTGGGCACCAAGTTTCAGCGCGCGCTTGTAGGCCGCGGCGGCATCCTTGACCCGAAAGCCCATGGCGCAGATCGAACCGCCATGATCGCGGGCAAACTGCTGCGCGAAGCTGTTGGGTTCGGCATTGACCAGAAAATTGATGTCGCCCTGCCGATGCAGGGAAACGTCCTTGGAGCGATGGCGCGCGGCGTCGTGGAAGCCCATGCGCTCGAACAGCGCGCGCAACGCGCCCGGGTCTGGCGCCGTGTACTCGACAAACTCAAAGCCGTCGGTGCCCATCGGGTTGTGCAGCGCGTTCATGGGCAGATTCTCACCTCGAGTGGAGCGGGACGCCAGCCTATTCCGGCAGGGCTTGCCAGGGCGCGCAATGTTGTTGCAATCTGCCGCAGCAAGACGGCTTAGGTACGCAATAATAGTGCTGACTCATGAATAGTTCCGCGGTTTCCGGCACCTACCGGCTCGATGAAGTCGACCTGCGCATCCTGGCCTGCCTGCAGGATGAAGCCTCGATGGACAACAAGGAACTGGCGCGCCGCGTGCACCTCTCGCCCGCCCCCTGCCTGCGGCGCGTGCGGCGCCTGAAGCAGGATGGCGTCATTCGCCAGACCGTGGTGCTGCTCGACGCCGCGCGACTGGGGCTCGGGGTTGAGGCCTTTGCCTTCGTGGCGCTGGAGAGCCAGCGCGCTGCCGCCGGCGCGCAGTTCGAGGGCCTGCTGCGGCGTCGCCCGGAGGTGGTTGAATGCGTACGCCTGAGCGGCAACTACGACTATCTGCTGCGCGTGCTGGTTGCTTCGCTTGATGCCTATTCGGCCTTCATCGACCGGCATCTGCTGCCGCTGCCGGGTGTGCGTTCGGTGAATTCCAGCTTCAGCCTGGGAGTACTCAAGCGCACTACCGCCCTGCCGCTGCCCGATGCGCGGCGCAATGCACATGCGCGCCGCGCGCGGCGCAGCTAGGGAAGCTCTGCACAGGCATGGTTAGCGGTGCAATTTAGGGTAAAGATGAAGTTGATGGTCATGATGAGGCAAGGAAAATGCTGTTTTGCGACCGAACTTTGTTCGGTTGGCGAGTCAATTCCTCGGTTTTCACAGTTTTCATCGACACGTCTCCTACGCCGGTGCCAAGCGTCGTCTGAGCAGGTACAGGT
>JAYTUZ010000173.1:0-3753 GCA_043744295.1 Gammaproteobacteria bacterium
CTTGAGCTGTGCGGGTGCGATCGTATAGGGATCCCGGTCCCATACCGCAATGTCGGCATCCTTGCCCGCTTCGAGGCTACCGATGCGCTGTTCCAGAAACAACTGCCGCGCTGCCCACGCGGTATAGGAGCGTAGCGCGGTATGAATGTCGACCGCTTCCGCTGTGCCGAACGGGTGCGCACCGTAGCTGCTCTTCAGCGTCTCGCGCACCAGCGACGACCACAGCCCATAGCGCGCCGGCAGCGGGGTCACGAAGTAATCGGAGCCAGCGCCCCAGATCACACCGCGATCAAGGTAGGTCTTTAGCGGAATCAGGCGCGCCGAGCGCGTCGGCCCGAAGTTAGCGGCGTAGGTATCACCGATCCACCACAGGAACGGTGCCTGGAGTTCAGGGTAGCCCGCATCGTACTGCTTCTGCAGCATCGCCATGGTCTCAATGGCATGGTCGGTGGGCACGTTGGCGTGAATGATGGCGTGGCGCAGTCCGTGCGTGGGCTGTTCCTTCAATACCTGCGCGTACGTGTCCACAACCCAATCGATCGCACGATCGCCAATGGCGTGTGTGCCGATGGGCACAGCGGCGCGATTCAACAGCGCGACCTGCTGCCGGTACACCTGGGGATCTGTGGTGGGATAGCCGACATTGCCTGCATCCACGCCACTGGAGTTCTTGTTCCAGTCTTTATATACCCACGCCGTGCGCGCGCCGCCACTGCCATCCATGAAGATCTTGACCCCGCAGGACAGCAGCCGCCCGTCGCCCAGCGATTGCGGCAGTCGCGGTGCTGCCTGAAAGAGCGTGAGCGCCGCCTGGGCGGTGGCGAGGGTAGCTCCGCCATGCCACAGCACGCAGATGTGTGCATCCAGTCGTCCCGCATCCAGAACGGCGCGATAGGCATCCCAGGTATCTTTGTCGATGTCGGGATCCTTGACCGCGGTCATGCCTTCGCGGTGCATCACCTCCAGGATGTGTTCGATGCCTTTGCGGCGCTGCTCGGCTGTGGGCAGCGGAATCAGCGCGGTCACCAACTCCTGCGCGGCTTCCTTCATGACGCCGCTGGGATTGCCGTGCGCATCCTTGTCGATGGTGCCGGCCTTGGGGTCCGGTGTCTGCGCGTCGACGTGGGCCAGTCGAAGCGCGTAGTCATTGGCGACCCCGTAATGGCCAGTCGTGTGTTCGAGCCACACGGGGTTGTTCGGTGCTACCGCGTTCAGGTCCGAAGCGGTGAGGTAGCGGCGTTCATCGAGCTTGCCCTCATCCCAGCCGCTGCCCTGCACCCACTGGCCTGCTTTGACGCGGGCCACCGCCGCCTTCACCCGTGCGGTAACCTCCGCCACGCTCGTGGCATCGCCCAGCGGCACCTCATACAGTTCCGACAGGCCGCCACTGGCAATATGCGCATGGGTGTCGATCAGGCCGGGCGTTGCTGTGCGGCCCTTGAGGTCAATGACCTCGGTGTGCGGATCCACCAGCGCCAGGATTTCGGCATCGCTCCCGACCTTGAGAATCTTGCCATCGCGAACGGCGATGGCCTGCGCCACCGAATCAGCCGCATCGACGGTGATGATCTTGCCGTGGACCAGCACCAGCTGCGCGCTCGGCTGCGGCTGCGCCGCGTGGCTCGGCCTGGATGCACCCGCGGTGATCCAGATAATCGTGGTAATGGCTGCGACGATGGCGCCCAGGTGCCATGCCTTCACCGCCTTCACCGGTTGCTTGCCCGTTGTTCCCCACATCCTCGTATCCCCCTTCGGCTCGGTCACTGTCCACACCACACCGGAGCGCGCTTCTCGATGAACGCGCCTATGCCTTCCTGCGCGTCCCGCTTGGAGAGATTGGTCACCATCACTCCAGCGGCGTAGGCATAGGCGTCTGCCAGCGGAAGTTCAACCTGACGATAGAACGCCTCTTTGCCGATCGCGAGTGTCAGCGGCGACTTGGCGGCGATCTTCGCCGCCAGTGCCGTGGTCCGACTTGCCAGCTCAGCCGCCGGCGCCACCTCATTGATCAGGCCAAAGCGGATGGCAGTAGTCGCATCGATCATGTCGCCCGTCAGCAGCATCTGCATCGCGGCCTTGCGGCCCACATTGCGCGACAGCGCCACCATGGGCGTAGAGCAGAAGAGTCCGATGTTGACCCCTGGCGTCGCAAAACGGGTGTCGTCGGCCGCCACGGCCAGATCGCAACTCGCCACCAGCTGGCAGCCGGCCGCCGTCGCGATACCGTGCACCTGGGCGATGACAGGCTTTGGCAGGTTGACGATAGCCAGCATCAACCTGGCGCATTCATCGAATAGATTTTCCGTATAGGCATAGCTGAAGTTCTCGGCCTTTATTTCCTTCAGGTCATGGCCGGCGCAGAAGGCCGGCCCGGCGCCAGCCAGCACCACGACGTGTACCTGCGAGTCGGTGGCGATGAGCTCGAACTCAGCCAACAAGGCCTGCAGCATGCCCAGCGACAGCGCGTTTCTCGCCTGTGGACGGTTCAACGTCAGGGTGGCTATACCGGCGGCGTCGGTACGCAAAATGAATGGAGTTTCTGTCATGGTCATCTCTCCCGCGAGTAATGGACGCCACGATTGCCCGTGGCCAACCGACCCGGGCAAGCCCATCAGGACTTTAACAACATCGGTACAGAAAGCGTTAACATTCCTGCGCAAAAAATAACGCGTCATAGGGGGCGGATGCTGATGGGACAATCGACGCATGGCAGGTCAGCGCGCCCGATTACGGCCACTGAAGCGGCTGCCCTGGTAAAATCAGGCGACTGGGTGGACTACGGCGCCGTGCTCTCGCAACCCGATGTGTTCGACCGCGCCCTGGCGGCTCGCAAGGCGGAGTTGCGGGACGTGAAGATCCGCGCCTGCCTCAGCACCCGGCCGCGCGCCGTGCTGGAGGCTGACCCGCAGCGTGAGCATTTCCATTGGTACAACTGGCACTTCGGCGGCTACGACCGCAAGCAGCACGATGCCGGACTATGCCACTACATTCCATGCAATCTTGGGGAAATCCCGGATTATTACCGCCGCTTTATCGACCCCCCGGACATCGTCGTTCTCAAGACCTGTGAGGTTGACGCCAACGGCTTTTTCAATCTGAGCGCATCCAATCTCTGGCACCGGGCCATCGCCGCGCGCGCGAAATTGGTGATCGTGGAGGTCAGCGCAGGCCTGCCGTACGTGCACGGCGTCGACAACGGACTCCATACCAGCGAAGTCGACTATGTCATTGCCGGCGATCCGGGGCTGCCGCCGGAGATTCCCAACCCGCCGCCCAGCGACGCGGATCGCGCCGTTGCACGGCTGATTGCCGCCGAGATCGGCGCTGGCGCCTGCCTGCAGGTCGGCATCGGTGCGATGCCGAACGCCGTTTGTTCGCTGCTGCTCGATAGCGGCATACGCGACCTCGGCATCCATACTGAAATGCTCACCGATGGCCTCATCGATCTCTACAAGAGCGGGGCCATCACTGGAGCGGCGAAAGCGCTGGAGCCCGGCAAGATCGTGTTCAGTTTTGCGGTTGGATCCCAGGATCTCTATCGCGCCGTCAATCGCAACGCTGATTTCCTCTGCTGCCCGGTCGAGTACACGAATCTGCCACACATGATCATGCAGAATGAGCGTGTCGTAGCGATCAACAACACCACGCAGATGGACCTGCAGGGCCAGGCCTCCTCCGAATCCTCGGGTCACCGCCACATCAGCGGAACCGGCGGCCAGTTGCAATTCGTTCGTGGCGCCTACGCGTCGCCGG
>JAYTUZ010000174.1:0-3717 GCA_043744295.1 Gammaproteobacteria bacterium
CTGTCAATCGTGATGAGTGGTGTTGCCCAGGCCGGCGACCGGCTGTTGATCGAGCCCACCAGTGCTGCGGTCCCGGGCATGTCCGTGCTGCTGACGCAGCCGGAAAAAATTGCGGCCGCCGCGGCGCTGCTCACCGGCAGCGCTGCCGCCAACAGCGGCACGGCCAGCATCGATGCCGGGACGCTGACCAGCGCTGCGGCCTGGGTGCGTGGTGACTACACGCTCACATTCACTACGCCCGGAACCTGGCGCGTGGCCGACGCCAGCAACAATACCGTGGCCAGCGGCAGCTACAGCTCCGCATCGCCGATCAGCTTCAATGGTATTCAGGTTGCCGTCAGTGGCACCGCCGCCGCCGGCGACAGCTTTCAGATCAGGGATAACGCCAATGGCAGGGGCGACAATCGCAATGCCCTGCGGATAGCCGCACTGCTCAACAAACCGATACTCAACGGCGCGACGGTTTCGCTCAGTGACAGCGTGGGGCGCCTGGTCGGCAACATCGGCGTGCAGACCAATCAGGCACAAAGCAGCCGTGACGCGCAACAGTTCGTCATGAGCGACGCCACCACGGCCATGAGCAACATCTCCGGCGTCAATCTGGACGAGGAGGCGGCCAACCTGGTGCGCTATCAGCAGGCCTATCAGGCCGCCGCTAAAGTGATCAGCGTTGCCAACAGCCTGTTCCAGACCCTGCTCGACGCCACCCGGTGATTGCCATGCGTATTGCGACCACTACCATCTATCAACTCGCCACCCAGGCGCTGCTCAACCAGCAGGCCGCGCTGGCGAAAACGCAGAATCAGATCGCCACCGGCAAGCGCGTGCAGACGCCAGCGGACGATCCAGTGGCCGCAGTGCAGCTGCATGAGCTGGCGCGGGCACAATCGCAATATCAGCAGTACGGCAAGAACAGTACTGCGGTCACGGGCCGGCTGCAGCTCGAAGAGCAGGCGCTGGCCGATGCGGGCACGGTCCTGCAACGTGCCCGGGAGCTGGTGGTGCAGGCCAACACTGCCACGCTGAATGACAGCGATCGCAAGTCCATCGCCACGGAACTCAAGGGCAGGCTCGAAGAACTGTTGAGCATCGGCAATCGCAGGGATGCCAACGGCGAATACCTGTTCGCCGGCTATTCGACTGCCGCGCAGCCCTTCGCGCGCGGTGCGAGTGGCAGCGTGCAGTACCTCGGCGACAGCGGCGCGCGGCGCGTGGAGGTCGATCCCGGGCTGCAGGTGCAGGACAGCGACCCGGGCAGCCAGCTGTTCATGAACATCCCGGCCGGCAATGGCCTGTTTGTTACCGGCGCCAGTTCGGCCAATACCGGCAGTGGCGTCATCGACGCCGGGTCGATCGTCAGCCGCGCGGCCTGGGTCGCAGGCAGCTACACGCTCAGCTTTTCCACGCCCACCACCTGGCAGGTGAACGACAGTGGCGGCGCCCTGGTCGCCAGCGGCAACTACAGCAGCGGTGGGGTCATCGCCTTCAACGGCGTGCAGGTCGGCATCAGTGGCGTGCCCGCGGCCGGCGATGAGTTCACGGTGAACAGCGCGGGAACCCAGGACGCCTTCAGCACCCTGGATGGCATCATTGCGGCGCTGGAAAGTGGCGCCAGCGGCAATGCACAACGCGCGCAGTTCAACTCAGCCCTGAACGGCTCGCTTCAGCAGCTCGATCAGGCCAACGATCAGCTGCTCAACGTGCGCGCCCAGGTGGGCGCCCGGCTGTCGATGCTCGAAGACAGCGACAGTACCCGCAGCGCGCAGCTGATAGAACTGGAAAGCGCGGCGGGGCAGCTCGGCGGCCTGGATTACGCCGCTGCGGTCTCGAAAATGAGTCAGCAGTACCTGGGCCTGCAGGCCGCGCAACAGTCTTTTGCCAGCATCGGCAAATTATCACTGTTCAACTACCTGTAACGCATTGTGACGCAATCGACAATTTTCCAAGCCGTGGCAAGCGACAGGCTCAAGTTTGCCGTCGGTCGCACCGATACAGCCTCCGTAAGGGAAAGCGGGCCAGGGCTCGCCCCCGATACAAGCACAGCGCTATGGGCATTGGTCCGGGCGTCAGGGTAACCGAACAGGAGAAGTTTCAATGGCACTCATGATCAACACCAACACGATGTCGCTGAACGCCCAGCGCAATCTGTCGACATCGCAGGGCAGTCTGGCTCAGGCCCTGCAGCGCCTGTCCTCAGGCCTGCGCATCAACAGCGCCAAGGACGACGCGGCCGGCCTGGCCATCGCTTCACGCATGACCACGCAGATCAACGGCCTGGATCAGGCGCAGCGCAATGCCAATGATGGCGTTTCGCTGTCACAGACCACGGAAGGCGCCCTGCAGGAAGTGGAAAACAACCTGCAACGCATCCGCGAACTGGCCGTGCAGTCGGCCAACGCGACCAACTCCGCCGGCGATCGCACCGCACTCGACAACGAAGTGCAGCAGCGCCTGGCTGAAATCGAGCGTATTGCCGCGCAGACCTCGTTCAACGGCCAGAAGGTCCTTGATGGCACCTTCGGCACGGCGCAGTTCCAGGTGGGTGCGAACGTCGGCGAGACGATCTCGATCAATCTCGCGCAGGGCGTCCGGGCCAGCCAGATCGGCCAGATCGCCACGCAGACCTCCTCGGTGGCGGTTACGACCGGTAACCTCACTGGCGCCGGCACCATCCAGGTGGGCGCGACTACCGCCAAGACGATTGGCCTGACCACCCAGGGAACCTCGGCGGGTCAGTCGGTGGGCAGCGCCTTTGCCAAGGCCGCCGCGATCAATGCCGCGAGCGTGCCGGGTCTCACCGCGACGGCGGCCACCAACATCGAGCTCGTGGGAGTCGCCACGACTGGCGTCGGCGTGGGCGCCGCTTACAGCCTGAGGCTCAACGGTCAGGATATCTTCGCGAGCTACAATCAGAACACCAATGGTGTATTGACCGCGCAGCAGATCACGGATGCGATCAACGGCCAGACCTCGGTCACCGGTGTGAGCGCCACCCTGACTGCTACGGATCTGCGCCTCTCGTCAGTGGATGGCCGCGACATCAACATCGCCCAGGCATTCGCCGGCGGTGTGGGCGGCGGCATCACGGCCGGCGTCGCTGGCTCGACCACGGTCAACGGCGTGACCTATCGCGACGGCGTGATAAGTGCGACGATCACCGACGCTTCGGCCTACAGCGTCATTGCAGCCGCGGTGAACGGCGGCGCGATCAGTCTCTCGGCGGCGAACAACATCAACGTCACCGGTGATGGCACGAGCCTGGGCTTCGCCAGCGCGAACTTCACGATTGCCAAGGACACGACCACGCTGCTTTCCCAGAACGTGCAGACTGTGGCCGCGTCGAACAGCATGATCAATCGTGTTGACTCCGCCCTGACCTCGATCAGCAGCCTGCGCAGCGCCTTGGGCGCCATCCAGAGCCGCTTCGAGTCGGTGGTGGCCAGCCTGAAGACCGCATCCGAGAACCTGTCGGCTTCACGCAGCCGCATCCAGGATGCCGACTTCGCGGCCGAGACCGCCAAGCTGACCCGCGGGCAGATCCTGCAGCAGGCCGGTACGGCGATCCTGGCGCAGGCCAACGCGGCCCCGCAGAGTGTGCTGAAGCTTCTGCAGTAAGAGTATTACCCAACGGTAATGAGCCCATGATCAGACTCGCAAGGGTCGGAAGACGGACGGAGGCCGGCGCAAGCCGGTCTCCGTTTTTCCGTGCTCCGGGCG
>JAYTUZ010000175.1:0-3679 GCA_043744295.1 Gammaproteobacteria bacterium
CCAATCTCGTTCCCGCGGCCACGATGCGCGTGAAGATCATTTTGTCTGGCAAGGTATCCAAGGCCTATTCGGTCAAGGACAAAGTCATCACGGCAACCAAGGGCGCCAAGAGCGCCATCGAAGCGGCCGGCGGCCGTCTCGACGCCTGATCTACTCTTAAAGATTTAAACAGTGGCAACCACGACTCCCAGCGCAACGGCAGCTTTAGGCGACATGACTCGCTTCGCAGAGATGCGCAAGCGGTTGTGGTTTTTGCTGGGCGCGCTGGTCGTCTACCGGATCGGCACCTTCATCCCGGTGCCTGGCATCGATGCAGCCAAGTTCGCCGCGTTCTTCTCGACGCAGCAGGGGACGCTGCTCGGCATCTTCAACATGTTCTCCGGTGGCGCGCTGCAACGATTCAGCATCCTCGCATTGAACGTCATGCCCTACATCACGGCCTCCATCATCATCCAGATGATGTCGATGGTGGTGCCGTCCTGGGCGCAGATCCGCAAAGAGGGCGAGTCCGGCCGACGCAAGCTCATGCAATACACGCGTTACGGCACGGTGGCGTTGGCGGCATTCCAAGGATTTGGCGCAGCGTTGGCCATCCAGCACTCGGGCGGCAACCTGGTTCCGAACCCGGGCCCGCAATTCCTGATCGTCGCCACCTTGTCCATCACCACCGGCACGCTGTTCCTGATGTGGTTGGGTGAGCAGATTACCGAGCGCGGCATCGGCAACGGCATCTCGATGATCATCCTCTCGGGCATCGTTTCGGGCATTCCCGGCGCCATCAGCCGCACCTTTACCTCGGTCAACAATGGCGAAATGCTGCCGATCTTCGCGATCCTGCTGGTCATCATAGTGGTCGGTGTCACCGCGTTCTGCGTCTATGTCGAGCGCGCCCAGCGGCGCATCACCGTGCACTATGCCAAGCGCCAGGTCGGCCGCCGTCTGTACGCGGGCCAGAGCAGCCATCTGCCCTTCAAGCTCAACATGTCGGGCGTGATCCCGCCGATCTTCGCTTCGAGCCTGCTGCTGTTCCCGGCCACCATGGCGAGCTTCTTCGCGACCGGTTCGGACAGCAAGCTGAGCCTGCTCATGCAGCGCGTGCAGGCGGCGCTCAATTATGGCCAGCCGCTGCACCTGGTGCTGTACGCGGCGCTGATCCTGGGCTTCACTTTCTTCTACACGGCGCTGGTGTTCAATGCGCGCGACACCGCCGACAACCTCAAGAAGTCCGGGGCCTTCATTCCCGGCATCCGTCCCGGGCAGCAGACCGGTGAATACATCGACAAGGTGCTCTCGCGGCTGACGCTGTGGGGCGCTTTCTACATCATGGCCGTGTGCCTGTTACCCGAATTCCTGGTTTCCTCGCAGGGTGTGCCGTTCCAGTTTGGCGGCACCTCTTTGCTGATCGTGGTGGTGGTGGTCATGGATTTCATGGCGCAGTTACAGGCGCACATGATGTCCAATCAATACCCGGGCCTGATGAAAAAGGCGAATTTGCTGGGAGCGGGCCGTGGTGCCCCAAGTCAAGGTGAGCGATGAAAGTACGTCCGTCAGTCAAGAAGATCTGCAAGAACTGCAAGATCGTGCGTCGCCGTCGCGTGATCTACGTGATCTGCGCCGACGCGCGCCACAAGCAGCGACAGGGCTGAGGCCCGGGTTAGGAGATAAAGCATGGCACGTATAGCCGGTATCAACATTCCGATGAACAAGCATGTGATCATCGGCCTGACCCACATCTTCGGCGTCGGCCCGAACCGCTCGCTCGAAGCCCTCAAGGCAGCGGGCGTCGATCCGACCACCAAGGTCAAGGATCTGACCGAGGCCGAGGTCACGGCGATCCGCGCGCAGCTGTCGCGCTGGCCGCTGGAAGGCGATCTGCGCCGTGAAGTCTCGATGAACATCAAGCGACTGATGGACCTGGGCACCTGGCGCGGCATCCGCCATCGCAAGGGCCTGCCGGTTCGTGGCCAACGCACGCGCACCAATGCGCGTACCCGCAAGGGCCCGCGCAAGCAGGCCGTGAAGCTCAACGCCCCGCCGGGTAAGGTTTGATAGCAGGAAATCATTATGGCTGAACAGAAAGCACAGCAGAGCGGCGCGGGCGCAGCGGCCCAGTCCGGCGGCCCCAAGAAGCCCAAGAAGGCCCGTAAGAACGTGCTCGATGCGATCGCGCACGTGCATGCCTCGTTCAACAACACGATCATCACTATTACTGATCGGCAGGGCAACACGCTCTCATGGGCCACCTCGGGTGGCTGCGGCTTTCGTGGTTCACGCAAGAGCACGCCGTTCGCGGCGCAGGTCGCCGCTGAAAAGGCCGGTATCGCGGCCCAGGAACACGGTGTCAAGAATGTCGAAGTACGCGTCGGCGGCCCCGGCCCCGGGCGCGAATCGGCAGTGCGGGCGCTCAACGGCTGCGGCCTGAAGATCACCAGCATTGAAGATGTCACGCCGATTCCGCACAACGGCTGCCGTCCCCCGAAGAAGCGCCGCGTCTAGAGCGGCCCTGGAACCAGGTTAAGGAAACGAGAAGACTATGGCGCGATATACCGGCCCGACATGCAAACTCGCTCGGCGCGAGGGCACTGATCTGTTTCTCAAGAGCGGCGCCAAGCCGATCGAGAGCAAGTGCAAATTTCAGGTGCCGCCCGGCGGCATCAAGAGCGAGCGCCGTCAGCGCTTGTCCGACTACGGCATGCAGTTGCGCGAAAAGCAGAAGCTGCGGCGCATGTACGGCGTGCTGGAGCGGCAGTTCCGCGGCTACTACAAGCTGGCGGCGCGCCGTACCGGCGCGACCGGCGAGACGCTGCTCAAGCTGCTGGAATCGCGGCTCGACAATGTGGTCTATCGCATGGGCTTTGCCGCCACGCGCGCCGAGGCGCGCCAGCTGGTGAGCCACAAGGCCATCGAAGTCAACGGCCACATCGTTTCCATTGCCTCCTACCAGTGCAATGCAGGCGATGTCGTGCAGGTGCGTGAGCGCGCCCGCAAGCAGCTGCGTATCCAGGGTGCGCTGGCCTCGGCCACCCAGGCCGGCCTGCCCGACTGGGTTGAGGTCAGCGACAAGGAAATGCGCGGCATATTCAAGACCGTGCCAGCTCGCGAAGATGTCCTGCCGGACATCAACGAGAATCTGGTGGTCGAGTTGTATTCGAAGTAACGCTGGAGCACCTATGCAGTCCCTGGTAACCGAATTTCTCAAGCCCCGTGTGGTCAAGGTGCAGCCCGTGGCCCCGCGTCAGGCGCGGGTCGTCATCGAACCCTTTGAGCGCGGTTTTGGCCATACGCTCGGCAACGCGCTGCGGCGCGTGCTGCTCTCCTCCATGCCTGGAGCTGCGATCACCGAAGTAGAGATCGACGGCGTGCTGCATGAGTACACCAGCATCGAGGGCGTGCAGGAAGACGTGGTCGACGTGCTGCTCAATCTCAAGCTGGTGGCGCTGCGCATGCATACGCGCAATTCCGCCGAGCTGCGCCTGCACAAGAAAGGTCCGGGGCCGGTGACCGCTGGTGACATTCAGACCGATCACGACATCGAAGTGGTCAACCCCGAGCTGGTGATCGCCAACCTGACCAAGGCCGGCGAGCTCAACATGCTCATGAAGATCGAGCGCGGCCGCGGCTATCGCCCGGCGGTGCAGCGCGTGGCCTTCGAAGAGCAGACCCGGCCGATCGGCCGCCT
>JAYTUZ010000176.1:0-12865 GCA_043744295.1 Gammaproteobacteria bacterium
TATGCGGGCCCGCGTGGCGTCTATCTGTGGGGCGGCGTCGGCCGCGGCAAGACCTGGCTGATGGACATGTTCTTCGAGAGCCTGCCGCACAGCGCGCGCCGGCGCAGTCATTTCCATCATCTGATGCGCGATGTGCACCAGGGCCTGGCCGACATACGCCTGCGTCAGGCGCCGCTGGCCATACAGGCACGACGCATGGCACGGCGTGCGCGCGTCTGGTGCGTGGATGAGCTGCAGGTGCATGACATTGCCGACGCCATGATACTGGCCGGCCTGCTTGAAGAACTATTGCGCCAGGGTGTCACGCTGGTGATCACTGCCAACCTGCCGCCTGGCGAGCTGTACCGCGACGGCCTGCAGCGCGCACGTTTTCTGCCGGCCATTGCCCTGCTGGAGCGGCACCTGGACGTGCTGCAGGTCGACGCCGGCATTGATTATCGGCTGCGACAATTGCGCCAGGCGGCAATCTATCTGCCCAGTGACGCTGCGGCGACCGCCGCGAAACTCGCGGGCCTGTTCGAACAGCTGGCCGAGCCGCATGGCGATAAGGAGCGGCACATCAGGGTTGGTGGGCGGGTGATCAGTGCCAGGCGCCGTTCCGGTGGCGTAGCGTACTTCAGCTTCGCCACGCTCTGCGAAGCGGCGCGCAGCGCCGCTGATTACAGCGCGCTGGCGCAGGAATTCCACACCGTGTTCCTGAGCGGCATTCCGCTGCTGGACGAGCATCAGGACGATGCCATGCGCCGCTTCATTGCCCTGGTGGACGAGTTCTACGATCAGGGCGTCAAGCTCATCGTCTCGGCAGCGGCAGCGCCCGCGGCACTCTACACCGGGCAGCGATTGGGCTTTGAGTTTCGTCGCACCGCCAGCCGCCTGGTCGAGATGCAAAGCGAAGAGTACCTCGCCGGAGGACACCTGCGCCACCACGGCCTGCGGCAACCGGGATGACTGCTCAGGACATTTGCGGGTAGTGATGAGAGATCGGCTGCGGCGCACTAGCGGGCGCGCCGGCGCGCGCATGGATGCGTGCTGTAGTGTTACGATTCGCACATGAAGAACAGCACCCATCGCGGCCGGCGAGCACCAACTCCGGCACTGGTGGCGCATCTGCTGCGCGCCTGGCGCGCCAGTGTCTCGCCCGCCGAGTGGCGCCAGAACGGCGCTACCGCACTGCGGGCCGCCGCCAGTGCACAATTGCAGTTTGCGGCCGTGCGTCGCGCGCGCCAGACCCTGGTGCGTGTGCATAGCCCGCTGCTGGGAGTAGCACCCGGCCACTCGCACTCGGTGGTCGAACTGATCACCGACGACATGCCCTTCCTGGTCGATACGCTGACCATGACGCTGGCGGAAGCCGGCTATGCCGTGCAGCTGATTGCCTACCAGATCGTGGCTGCACGCCGCAGTGGCGCCGGGCGTTTGCTGGGCTTTGACCGGCGCGGCGACAGCACCGGCGCAGGAGACGCTGACGAGCGACGTACCGCCGCCAAGAGTGGGGCCATCAATGAATCGTGGCAGTACCTGCAGATCAGCCGCGTCGCTGGCGAGCAGGAATGCGCGGCATTGCAGGGCAGGATTCTGGCCGCAATGCATGATGTGCGCCGTGCCTGCGAAGACTGGCCGGCAATGCGCCGCCGCGCAAGTGCACTGCGCGAACAGCTGGCACGCTTCGCCACGCACCAGTCCGCCGCCGCGGTAGTCGAGGCGCAGGCGCTGCTCGATTACATTGTGAACGATCACTTCACCTTCCTGGGCTTCGAGCGCAGCGTGCGCAGTGGCAAGCGCGCTGCGCAGCTGCTGCCCGACAGCAGCGCCGCGCTGGGCGTGCAGCGTGGCCGGCAGCGCGGCCGCGCGCGCGCGCCGCAGCGTGCTGCGCCGACGCACGCCATTGCCCGTGCCGGCCGCCAACGCCCGCTCGAGGTGTTGACAGTCACCAAGGCGGATCGCCGTTCCACGGTTCATCGCCCTGGGTTCCTCGATTGCATTGTCGTGAACCGCTGCGATCGTCGCGGCCGCTTGCTGGAAGAGTCGCGTTTCTACGGACTCTGGACTTCGAACACCTATCACGCCGACCCGCGCACTGTGCCGGTGCTGCGCCTCAAGGTGCAGCGCGTCATCGACAGTTTTCCGTTCCGGCCTACCGGTCACGATGGCAAGCGCCTGGTGAGTATTCTCGACAACCTGCCGCGTGACGAACTGTTCCAGGCCAGCGCGACGGAGCTGGCCCAATGCGCGCGCACCGTGCTGGCGCTCCACGAACGTGCGCGCGGCGCCACGCTGATATTGCGGCGTGATGAATATCGCCGCTACTGGTCCTGCCTGGTCTATCTGGGGCGCGAGCGCCTCGACACCGAGGTGCTCGCGCGCATCAGCAAGCTCCTGCAACAGGGATTGCAGGGCAATCACGTGGATGCATCGCTGGCGGTCGGCGAGGCGCCGCTGGCGCAGCTGCACGTGGTGGTGCGAACTGCGGCAGCGATCGCGCAGCGCCTCGACAAGCGCCGGCTCGAGCGTGCGCTCAACGAGGCACTGGTCACCTGGCGCGATCGACTGCGCAGTGCACTGCTGGCACGCTACGCGGAACTGGATGCGGCCGCGCTCGAGCGGCATTACGGGCGCAGTTTTCCGCCTGCCTATCAGCAGGAGGTGACGCCGGAGCTGGCGGTGGACGACATCGCCGACCTGGAAGCCGGCGCACAGCCTGACGCCAGCGGCGCCGCGCACGCTGCGGGCGCCGGCCATCTGCACCTGAGTCGCTCGGCGGGCGTCACCAGGCACCTGCACCTGCGGCTGCTGCGCCGCGCTGAACCCCTGCCAATCTCCGATGTGGTGCCAATTCTTGAGAATTTTGGCCTGCGGGTCATCGCCGAACATCCTTACGAGCTCGAGCTGCCGCAACAGCGCAGCGCCTGGCTGCAGGATTTCGAACTCGAGTCCCAGCGCGCGCTGCCGGCGGATCTCGGCCTGCTGGAGGCGCAACTGCGTAGCGCCCTGCCGGCCATTCTGGCCGGCGCCCTGGACAACGATGGCTTTCACCGCCTGGTGCTCAGCGCCTCACTGACGCTGCCGCAGACGCGGGTGCTGCGGGCCTGCTGCCGCTACCTGCTGCAGACCGGCATTCCCTTCAGCCAGGCCTACATGGAACGCGCCCTCAACAGCCACCCGCACATTGCGCGCGAGCTGTGGTTGCTGTTCGACGCCCGCTTCAATCCGGCGCACAGCGAGCCGCGCGCGCGCCGCGCCGCTTCCCTGAGTGAGCGACGTTTGCGCCAGACTATTGGTGAAGTAAGCAATCCCGATGAAGATCGCATCCTGCGAACTTTCCTGGCGCTGATTCTGGCCATCACACGCTGCAATTACTGGCGCGACGCTGCCCAGTCGCGACCGCTGGCGTTCAAGCTGCTGCCGCAACAGATTCCCGGCTTGCCTGAACCGCGCCCGGCCTTTGAAATTTTTGTGCACGACACGCGCATGGAAGGCGTGCACATGCGTCGCGGTCCGATCGCACGTGGCGGCATCCGCTGGTCGGAGCGACCGGAGGATTTTCGCACCGAAATTCTCGGGCTGATGAAAGCCCAGCATGTGAAGAACACCCTGATCGTACCGGTCGGCGCCAAGGGCGGATTCGTCGCCCGCCGGCTGCGCGCTGGCCTGCCACCCGATGAGCGGGCACGCGAAGTGCTGAGCTGCTACCAGGCCTTCATCCGTTGCCTGCTCGAAGTCACCGACAACATTGTTGACGGCCGGATCGTGGCGCCGCAGCAGTTGCGCCGCCGCGATGGCGATGACCCCTATCTGGTGGTCGCCGCCGACAAGGGCACCGCCAGTTACTCGGATGTCGCCAACGCCTTGAGCGCCGAGTGCGGCTTCTGGCTCGGTGATGCCTTTGCCTCCGGCGGCTCGGACGGCTATGACCACAAGAAAATGGGCATCACCGCGCGCGGCGCCTGGGAATGCGTGAAACGGCACTTCCGCGAACTGGGCCTGGATATCATGCGCCAGCCCTTTACCGTCGCCGGCATCGGCGACATGTCGGGCGACGTGTTTGGCAACGGCATGTTGCTGTCACCGCACCTGCGCCTGCTGGCGGCTTTCGATCATCGCCATATTTTCATTGACCCGGCGCCCGATGCCCAGCGCTCGTGGCGCGAGCGCGCCCGGCTGTTTGCGCTGCCGCGCTCGAGCTGGGCCGACTACCAGCGGCGCGCGATCTCCACCGGCGGCGGGGTATTCGATCGCACCCACAAACATGTGAGCTTGAGTGCGCAGGCGCGCAAGCTGCTGGAGCTGGGTGCCGAGCGGGTCACTCCGGTCGAGGTGATTCGCGCCGTACTGAAGCTGCCGGTAGATCTGCTTTGGAATGGCGGCATCGGCACCTACGTGAAAGGCTCCGATGAGCGTCACGGCGAAATCGGCGACCGCGCCAACGACGCGGTGCGTGTCGACGGTCGTGAACTGCGCGCCCGTGTCCTGGGTGAGGGCGGGAATCTCGGTTGCTCGCAACGCGGCCGGGTCGAGTATGCGCAGGCCGGCGGCCGCCTCAATAGCGATTTCATCGACAATTCGGCCGGCGTCAACACCTCGGACATTGAAGTAAACCTCAAGATCATGCTCGCCGGCACCGCCGGTGGGCGCGCGCCAACTGGTGCACGCCGCCGTGCGCTGCTCGCCAGCGTGACCGAGCAGGTGGCGGCGCAGGTGCTGCGCAATAACTACCTGCAGAGTCAGGCCATCAGCGTGCTGGAGCGGCGCAGCGCCGCAGACCTGGCCGATCACCAGCAACTGCTGCGCGCGCTGGAGCGCAGCGGTGAGCTGAATCGCGCGCTGGAATTTCTGCCCAGTGACCGCGAAATTGACGAACGCCTGGCCCGTGGTCAGGGGCTCACGCGGCCGGAGCTGGCGATACTGCTCGCCTACGGCAAGATCGCCATGCATCACGCCCTGGGCAGCGCCGACATTGCCAGCGACACCTACCTGGGTAGCGAGCTGCAACGCTACTTTCCGCCGCGCTGGCGCGCGCGCTTCGCGCCGCGCATCGCCCGGCATCGGCTGCGCGCGCAGCTGATTCTCACCGCCACCACCAACAGCATTCTCAATCGCATGGACCCGGGCTTCGCGGTGCGCATGTCGGTGCAGACTGGTGCCAACGTGGGCAGCGTGGCGCGCGCCTACACCATTGCGCGTGACAGCGCCGGCCTGCGCGAGCTGTGGACGGCCATCGAAGCACTCGACAATCAGATCGCGGCTGCAGTGCAGTACGACGCCCTGCTGGAGACCCGCGACTACGTTGAGCAGCTCACCCGCCGCCTGCTGCTCGGGCTGGCCGGGCGCGAGCTCGCCGACATTGGCGCCGCGGTGACGCGCCACGCAACGGCGTTCCAGCAACTGCGCGGCCTGGTGCCAGCCGTGCTGCCGGGAATTGCCCACCAGCGTTTTCATAGCGAGCAGAGCCGGCACACCGACAGCGGCCTGCCCGCGGGCCTGAGTGCCTGGTTGGCGGCCCTGCCGGCACTGCGTGCCACGCCAGATCTGGTCGAACTGGCGCGCCAGGCCCGCCAGCCCCTGGCGCTCGTGGCGCGGCAGTACTTCCGCACCGCGGCCGCCCTGGGGATCGACTGGCTGGCTGAATCAATACGCGAATTGACTACCACCGGCGCATGGCAGGCCGTGGCGCGCGAGCGCCTGTATACGGCCTGCCTCGACGGCCAGCGCAGCATGTGCGCGCGCGCCCTGCGCGAACGCGCCGGCGAGGGCGAGCGACTTTCGCGCTGGTGCGAACAGCTGGGTGCGCCCGGCGCGCAATGGCGCCTGACGCTGCGCGAACTGCGTGCCAGCGCGACTCCCGACCTGGCCGCGCTGATGGCGGGTGCCGAAGCGCTGCGCAATCTGGCCCAGGCTGGCAGCCGCTAGCACGCCGCGAACCAACGAGGAATCATCGTGCCCGGAAAACTGCTGCTGGTTCGACACGGACAGAGCACCTGGAACCTCGAAAACCTGTTCACCGGCTGGACCGACGTGGACCTCTCGGCCGCCGGCATCGACGAGGCTCGCCAGGCCGGACGGGAAATTGCGCGCGCCGGCGTGCTGCCCGATCTGGTCTTGACCTCAGTGCTGACCCGCGCCATTCGCACCGAGTGGCTGATCCTGGAGGAATTGCAGCTGCTGTGGCTGCCGGTGGAACGTCACTGGCGACTCAACGAGCGCCACTACGGCGCCCTGCAGGGACTCAACAAGGCGCAGACGGTTGCGCAGTATGGCGAAGCACAGGTGAAGATCTGGCGACGCAGTTACGACGTGCCACCGCCGCCACTGGACTTCGACGACCCGCGCCATCCGCGTTTCGAGCGTCGCTATGCGCAGGTGCCAGTCGCGGACCTGCCAGCCACCGAATCCCTGAAGAGCACCCTGGCGCGCGTACTGCCCTGCTGGGAACAACGCATTGCGCCGAAGCTGAGGGCCGGTCGCAATGTCATGATCGTCGCGCATGGCAACAGCCTGCGTGCGCTGGTCAAGATGCTCGATGGACTGTCCGAAAGCGCTATCGTCGAATTGAATATTCCCACTGGCATTCCGCTGCTTTACGAACTCGACGCGCAGCTGCAACCCCTGGCCAGCCGCTATCTGGGCGATGCCGCGGCCATTGCGGCGGCGGCCGAGGCGGTGCGGCGCCAGACCGCACCGGCCAGCAGCGCCTAGCAGCGCCGCGCTCTGTCATCGACGGCCAGCCCGCGGCCGCTTCAGGCCCGCGTTATGCCGGCCGTAGCCCAACCGTCGTAACGACCACCGTGCTGCACGGCGAGCGCACCAAGTTCGCGCGTCAGCGCCTGCATGTCCGGCACTGAAACCCGGATGCGCTTGCGCGCATGCAGTGTGAAACTGACGCCGCGATCGGGCTCCAGCTGGCGGAAATCCACCTCATAGCCCTGCGCGCGCAGCAGCGCCGCAGTCTTTTCGCAGGCCGCAGCATCCGGCAGGTCGAAAAAGAAATCGACCTCGTAGGGGCTGAATGGATCGCCACCCTGGGCGCGCAGATTCTTGACCAGCCGCTCGTCCCAGTCGTGGGGATGCGCCCCCCTGACCTTGCGCACAATGATGACGATGCGCAAGGCGGCAATGGCGCCCGCTGCAATCAACAATATTGTCATCAGTGACATAGGCGCCCTAGTCTTCAGGCGCAATCGTCACGCGCAGGCCATCGAGTGCTGCGCTGAGCTGAATCTGGCACGAAAGCCGTGAATTCTCGCGGTACGAAACCAGGTCTTTGAGCATGTCGGTCTCATCCGACATCGGCGCCGGCAGTCTTGCGCGCCAGGTTTCATCCACGTAGACATGGCAGGTGGCGCAGGAGCACATGCCGCCGCAGATTGCACTGACACCATCGTCCATATCGCGCAACGGCTCCATCAGCACGCCGCTCAGCGGCGCGTTGATTTCCTGTTCCACTCCGTCCCGATTCACAACTCTCAGCAAGGGCATGGACAACTCCTGGGGGCATTCGCCAAAGGCGCGCTAGTTTGCCGAGCAGCGGGCGCCGGCGCCAGCCCCGCGGGAGCATTTAGTTCATTTCCGGCGCAGCGGCGCGCTCGCCGCGCGCCAACTGCCAGGCCCAGTTCAGCGCGCGATAAATATAGACGGCCGCCGGCAGGCGCGCGGCATCGCCCCGCTCGCCAAGGCCCGCGGCAGCCAGCAAGCGCCGTTGCCGGCGCCCGCTCAGTGGCACGCAGGCCAGAACGCAGGCCACGTCGTAGATCGGATCAGCGAGCTGCGCGTATTCCCAGTCCAGCAGCCAGAGCGCTGAGTTTTCCAGCACATTGCCGTAGGGCAGATCACCATGCACGATGCCGGGGCGCTTTGCAGCGGCTTCAATCTGCGCTACTGACCCGCGCAGCAGCGACAGTACCCGGCCGGCAGCGCTCGTCGTAGCCGCCGCTCCACCAGCCAGCTGCAGATAATGCCTGACCAGGGCCAGGGGCTCGAAACCCCTACTGCACCCGGCCGGAAGCGGCAGCGCATGCAGCGCGGCGAGCCGCTCGCCCAGGCGCGTCATCGAGCTGTCCTGCTGAAAATCGCTGCCGGTCCAACATCGGCCATCGAGAAATTCGCAGATCAGTACGGCGCTGTCCGGCGCCGCACGCACGATCCGTGGTGCGATTGCAGCCTCGGCAGCCTGCGCATGCAGCAGCAGTTCACGGCCAGGATTGACGCCCGGGCGCCTCTCGGCCGACGCATGCAGGCGCAAGGTGTAGCGACCCACGCTGGTATCGACGCGCCAGCTGCGATTGACGCTGCCGCCGGTCAATCGCTGCAGCAGCAGCGGCACTGCACCCTGCTCAAGCCCGGGCACCAACGCCAGGGCTGTAGCGGGCGGGTCTAAAGGGGCTGCTGGCGGGCGCGGCGCGACCATTCACGGAATCCGAAGCAGGCAATGACCATATAAGTGAGAAACAGCCCCGCCGTGTAGGGATGACCCTGCTGCACGAACAGGAACACCGTAACCGAGTCGGCGGCAATCCAGTAGAACCAGTTTTCGAGCACCGAGCGGGTGACCATCCAGGTTGCCACCAGGCTGGTCCAGGTCGTGCACGAGTCAAGTAACGGCCAGGCAGCATGGGTTTCGCGTGCCAGCAGCTGTGCGCTCACCGCACTTGCCACAACAATGAACAACAGCGCGTACAGGTGCTGGCGCCGGCGCCAACGAAAGATGTGGCCACCCTGCTGCTGCGCATTGCGGGTCCAGCTCCACCAGCCGAAGGCCGCCATGACGATGTAATAGCCCTGCAGCACCGACTGCATCGGCAGACGCGACAGCGCCGCGAGGTAGACATAGATTGAAGAGCTGATCGCGCCTGCGAGCCAACCCCAGCGGTTGCGGCGCATGATCAGCAGCACATAGGCGACGCCGGTGACTATCGCCACTGCCTCCAGCAATGTAATGGAGCGCAACTCAGCCACCGTCCGCCGCAAAACTCAGGCTCAAGCCCAGTTGCCGCGGATCGCCATTCTGGAGGTAAAGCTTCACGGGAAAATCCGGCGGTTCATCAGCGAAATAGAAGCCCTGTACGGCGTAGCGTCGATCAAGGAGGTTGCGCACCCAGAAACTGGTAGTCCATGAACCGCGCCGCCAGCCGACCCGCAGATTGCACAGCACTCGCGCGCCAGCCTGTTGATCGTGACTGCTGCTGAAATAGTAGCGCGCCTGCGCCGCCAGATCGAAGCGCGCGAAGACACCCTGCGGATGCTGCCAGGTCGCGGCCAGCGAGGCTTGATAGGCCGGCGCAAAAGCCTGTGCCCGGCCGTCCGGCGGCGCGCCATCGAGCTGGTAGGCCAGCAGGCGCGTGCGCTGCAACGCCAGGCTGCCGGCCAGCTGCCATTGCGGCCCCGGGCGCCAGCGCAACTCGGCTTCCAGGCCGGTATTGTCACCGCGTGCTGCATTCGCGGTAAAGAACACGTAGGTCAGGGGATTGCTCAGATCGAGCTGGCGCGAGTTGTACACCTGCATGTGTTCGCGGCGCATCGCGTAGAGGTCGGCCTGGTACTCGATCGGGTGCGCGGTGAACGTGCCGCGCAAACCCAGCTCCAGGTTCCAGAGCGCCTCATTGCGAAAGTGCCGCTGCGACGGCTTGATCTGCGCACCGATGTTGTAACCACCGGCCTTGTAACCACGCGACAGGGTTGCATAGTACTGGCGCGCCGCACTGCGCTGATGTGACCAGGAGAGATTGCCGCCCAGCATGGTGTCGCGCGAGCGTGGGAACGGCGCGTCGGCAGTGTCGCCATAGTCTGAAGTGCGCTGCTCACCCCGCAAGCCCAGCTGCCAGGTTGTGTGCGCACCGCGGCGCAGCTCGAGCGAACCGTACAGCGCGGCATTGGTGGCGGCGTAACGGCTGCTCAACCGGCTGGAGCCCGCGCCGTAGTACTGATCATTCCAGGCGTCATACTGGATGTCCGACTCGCGCAGCCGTGACAGATAGGCGCCAATGACGGGCCGCAGCTGACTGGAAAAAAAATCCGTGTCGTTGCCAATCAGACGCAGGTCCTGCGCCAGGCTGCGCCGCTCGCGCAGGTGCTGCTCGAAGTAATTGTAGGGCGCACTTGCACCCCAGAACATATCGTTGCCCCAGTCGCCGTCGAAGGAATAATCGATGTGCGAATCTGCACCATTGCTGATCGCCAGCCACTCACCAATGGGACTCTGATAGCTCAGGCGCAGGGCAGCGCCGCTGGAGCGCTGCGCGTCACGCCCGGGCTGGTTCGATCTGGTCAGCAGCGAATTATCGACCGACCAGGCGTCATAGCCGTTATCCAGATCCGCATGCAACAGCGTCAGCACGGCATGTAATTCAGGCAGCGGCTGCCAGATCAGCTTGCCGCGCAGCGTGCTTTCATCGTAACCATTGGTGTCATTGCGACCCAGGAAGACGTTGCGGCGAAAGCCGTTACTGACAAAGCGCTGTGCCGCGACCCGCCAGCCGGCAGTGCCGTCCGCGCGTCCGTCCCCGAGGGCCAGTCCCAGCCCCTGCGTCCCGTAGTCACCGACACTGGCCTCAGCGCGCAAATCAAAGCCGCTACCCGGATTGCGGCTGCGCAGATCAATAAGCCCGGCCAACGCATTGGCGCCATACACCGTGCCGGCAGGCCCACGCAGCACCTCGACCCGCTCCAGGTCAAACAGGGTGGCGGGCATGCCGACGCCGGAAAAATCGATGTCGTCGATCAGGAAACCGACTGACGGGTTGGGCGCGCCCTGGTATTGCTCGCTCTCACCGACACCGCGCAGCTGAAAATAGCGCGGCCGCGAGGTACCCGAGGCCCAGCTCAGACCGGGAATCAACGACAGCACATCCGCCAGATGTTGCCCACCTGCGTCGCGCAACACGCCCGGCCCCAGCACCGCGACGCTGCGCGCCACTTCGCCCAGGGTCACGGCCCTGAGGTTCGCGGCGATGACGATTTCATCCAACGGGGAATCAACCGCCGCTGCCGCGGGCAGCAATCGGGCGGCCAGGGTCACGGCCACAGTGGCCGCGCCATGCTTCACATTGAACATCGACCTGCTCCCTACGCCGGCATTAACCGGATCAGGTTCAACGGGTTCGCCGCTTGCGCGGGCATCTCAGGCCTCGTCACCAGGCCACCCCAAGGTTTGCAGCGCGAACTATCCGCGAGTGAAGCGCACATTGCAACTGCGCTAAGATGGCGGCACGGCGTTCAGCGGGCCGATTTGCGACAACATCAGCAGGGGAAGCCATGGCGGCCATCATTGCGCTGCGCGGGGTATCGAAGCACTACCTGCGTGGCAGCGAAGACCTCGCGGTACTCAGCGATTTCACCCTGGATATCGAGGAGCGTGATTTCGTCGCCATCATGGGTCCGTCGGGCTCGGGCAAGACCACGCTGCTCAATCTGATCGGCGGCCTCGATACCCCCAGCAGCGGGCAGATCAGCGTCGCCGGCAAGCGGCTCGATGCACTCTCCGGCGCCGAACTGGCGCGTTGGCGCGCACGCCACGTGGGATTCATTTTTCAGTTCTACAATCTGATGCCGGCCTTGACGGCGGCGCGTAACGTCGAGTTGCCACTGCTGCTCACCAACCTGTCGGGTGCCGAGCGCAAGCGGCGGGTGGCGGCGGCGCTGGAACTGGTGGGGCTCGCTGATCGCCACAGTCACAAGCCTGGTGAACTCTCTGGCGGGCAGCAGCAACGCGTGGCCATAGCGCGCGCGCTGATTGCCGACCCCAGCCTGCTGGTATGCGATGAACCCACCGGCGATCTCGACCGTCACACCGCCGAGGAAATACTCGCGCTGCTGCAGACGCTGAATCGCGACTATGGCAAGACCGTCATCATGGTTACCCATGACCCGAAGGCGGCCCGCTACGCCACCCATCAGCTGTATGTGGACAAAGGCCGACTGGCGCGCGTCGAGAGCACCGCGAGCGCATGAGTGAGCGCGCCAAACTGCTGGAAGCGCTGCGTATCGATCGCGGCGCCACCGAAGTGCGCTCCATGCGGCGTTGGCCACTGGTAGTGGCCGCACTGCTGGCTGCGGCGCTCATTGGCGGCCTGGCTTACTGGCGTCAGCAACATGCGCGTCGTGAACTCGCCGCCCAGGCCGCTGCCGCCGCAGCCACTGCGGCGGCGACCGAGGTGGACACGCGTCGCGGCGGCACTGCGGCGTCGTTGCTTGATGCCTCCGGCTTCGTCGTCGCACGCCGCCAGGCCACAGTCTCAGCCACGGTCGGCGGGCGCGTGCTCGAAGTGCTCATCGATGAGGGCAGCCGCGTCACTCGCGGCCAGGTCATCGCCCGGCTGGATGACGAACCCTACCGGTTGGCACTTGCGCAGATCAGCGCGCAGGCGGCTGCCAGCCACGCACAGCTGCAGGCGGCGCAGACAGCATTCGACAACGCACAACCCATCTACGAGCGCAACCAGAAGCAGCGCGCCGCCGGCTTCCTCAGCGCCCAGGACTTCGACAACGCACACGCCGCGTTCGACGCCGCAGGCAGCGCGCTGGCCGTGCAACAGCGCGCCGTGGCGGTGGCCGATGCGGCCGTGGCGAGCGCGCGCCGCAACCTCACTGATACCGTCATTCGCGCACCGTTCACCGGGGTGGTCACCTACAAGGGCGCCCAGCCGGGTGAAATTGTGTCACCCGCTGCGGCCGGCGGCGGCTACACCCGCACCGGCATCGGCACCATCGTCGATATGGATTCGCTCGAGGTTGAAGTCGACGTCAGCGAGAACTTTATTACCCGCGTGCATCCCGGACAGCCGGCCACCATCCGGCTGAATGCCTACCCCGACTGGGATATCCCTGCCAGCGTGATCGCGGTAATTCCCACGGCGGATCGCTCCAAGGCCACCGT
>JAYTUZ010000177.1:0-47673 GCA_043744295.1 Gammaproteobacteria bacterium
TTCGGCCTGGGCCGACGGGCCGCTCGACCCCGCAGCGCTGGGCAGCTTCGACGCCATGCTGGCTTCCTGCCTGCAGGTCAATCCGGCTGGCAAAGCGGCCTACAACTCGCTGCGCGCAACAATGATCGGCGTGCAGGCCGATGGCGCCGTCGAGGCGCTGGCCCAGACGCCAGAGTATAAGCAGGCCTATGAAGCGGCTCATCAGAAGGCTGAAGCGGAGCCACGCGATACCGTCATCAACGATTGCGCCAGCCTCGCCGCTGCGCTAGGTCCGCAGACCCACAAGAGCGGCAAGCACAAGTAGTGCGGGTGGGTTGAATGCGGCGGCGCGAGGCCGTTGCCCCTGCTTATGTCATAGCCGCGTTTCGCATCGGCGCGAACTTCGATTGAAACTGTGACCTGCCTCCCAGCTTGAGGGCTGTGGGGCCGCTTGCCCCGCGGGGCTGCCGGGTAGTCTTAAGGTTGGCTAAATACCCAGAGACAGCAGGTCATCGCAATGAAAATCTACACGCTTGTCGGCATCAGCCTCGGCCTCGCGACAACGTCGCTGGCCTCTGGCCATGCGCCCAACGATCCCATGTCACAGGGCGGCGTAGATGCCGTGCTGTCGTTTTGCCAGCAGGTCAATCCCGCCGGTGCCGCGGCCTACCACTCACTGGAAGAATCGCTGCACGGCAAGGGGCTCGACGATTGGAAACGCAGCGATCGCAAAGCGGCGTACTTCAAGGCCTATACCGAGGTTCGTGGTGCGCTGGAGTCGGCCAGTCAGGACTGGGCCCTGCAGGCTTGCATCAATCTGGCATCCAGGCCCCGTTAGGACTTGGCGCCGCGCGAGCAGTATTGACCGGGCTGTGCATCTGAAGCATTGTGCTGGCGCCGTTCGCGGGGCCGGATGAACTATCGGCCGCGTGCGCTGCTCAAAAGCTGCAGGTTCGGACAAAATGGCAGCGTAAACTCTGCGCTCACTCTCGGGAGAACAAGTAATGTCAAATGCGGCTCGGCAGAAGATCCTGGTTTGCGCGCTGATGTTCGGCGCCGGCGGCCTCGGGGCCGCGGCGGAACCCACCAAGGCGGTCAAGCCGGCGCCGGTCAGAGCGCCCGCCCAGGCGCCCGCGCTACCCGCGCTGAGCGTCGCCCAGATTGTCGACAGGAACGTTGCAGCACGCGGTGGGCTTAGCGCCTGGCGGGCGGTGCAGACCATGTCCTGGAAGGGAACGATGGGAGCCGGCGGCACCAACTACGCGACCGTCACGGCCAAGGGGCAACTGAAACTGGCCGAACGGGAAGAAGTGCAGCTGCTGTTCAGATTCGAATTCAAGCGCCCGCTCAAGTCGCGGCTGGAACTCGATTTCGACGGCGCGACCGCGGTGCAGGTGTTCGACGGTGCCAAGGGCTGGAAGCTGCGTCCCTATCTGGGTCGCAGCAACTGGGACGAATATACGGCTGATGAACTGAAGCAGGCGGCCGCGACCCCGGGCATCGACGGCTGGCTCATCGATTACGCCGCCAAGGGGGCCAAAGTGGAATTGGCGGGCACCGACAAGGTCGAGGGCCATGCCGCCTATAAACTCAAAGTGACGCGCAAGGATGGGCAGGTGCGCCACGTATGGGTTGATGGCCAGAGTTTTCTGGATATCAAGGTGGCCGGCGAACCGCGCCGGTTCGATGGCAAGCTGCGCAGCGTCGAGGTTTACCTGCGTGACTTCAAGGCGGAGCAGGGGCTGATGATTCCGCGCCTGCAGGAGACGGCGATCGAAGGTGTCAAGAAGACCGAGAAGATCACGATCGAGGGCGTGACGGTAAACCCGAGCCTGGACGACGCCCGCTTCACTGCAGCCAAGTAGGCAGCGGGGGATGAACCGGAGTTCCTGGATACTTGCTGGCGCGCTGGGCCTGGTGGCATGCGGTGCCAGCGCCGGCGCGGACAGCCCGCTCTCGGTCGGGCAGATCCTCGAGCGACACGTCGCTGCCCGGGGCGGGACGGAGGCGTGGCGCAGGATCGAGACCATGGCCTGGACCGGGCACATTGAATCGACGGCGGACGCTTCCTCGAAGTCGCCGTTCCTGATGCTGTTCCAACGACCGGGCGCGACGCGCTTTGAGGTAGTCTCGAAGGGTCAGCGGGCGATACGGATCTTCGATGGCAGCCTGGGTTGGAAGCTGGCCCCGACCTCCGGCGGCATACCCACGGTGAAGGATTACAACGCCGAGGAAATCAGCTTTGCGCGTGATGCGTCCGGGCTCGATGGGCCGCTGTTCGACCCCAAGGCGAAGGGCGTGAGCGTCGCCCTGCAGGGCATGGAAGAAGTGGAGGGGCACAGCGCCTACCACCTCAAGCTCACGCTCCCCTCCGGCCAGGTGCGCCACGACTGGATCGACGCGCAGAGCTTTCTGGAACTGAAGTACGATCGTCCCACGCACAATGCCGCCGGCATGGCGGGTGTGGTGTCGGTGTATTATCGCAACTACCAGACCTTCAATGGCCTCGTGATTCCCCTGGTGATGGAATCCGGCGGCCCCGCCAGCAGGGAGACCGACAAGATGATCATCGAAAGGGTCGCGCTCAACCCCAAGTTTGAACCTGGCCAGTTCACGAAGCCGAATGCGCCAAGGAAGCACAACGGCATTGTGATCGACACCAGGCCGGCTGCCGTCGTTGACCCAGAAACGAAACCCTGAACCGGTTGTCGCCATGAAGCGGCGCCCCGTGAAGGAACTGCGCGTCACGTCACAGTTCGCGGGCGAACAGCCGGTGAGTGGCCCCGGCGATTACCCCTACAATGCCATCAAGCCAAGTACGAGGGCCGCGAAAACCGATCGTGGCCGGGCCTCGGATAGCGTCGATATGAATGCTGAGCCCAGGATTCCGAGCGCGGAACTCAAGCAGCCCGTGCCCGCGAGAATGAGCTCCCCATTAAGTTTAATGCTGGTCGACGATCATGCCATTCTGCGCGAGGGCCTGCGCGCGCTGCTCGAGCTCGAACCCGATTTCAACGTCGTGGGCGAAGCCGCTTCGGTGGACGAGGCCATAGCGATGGCCACGCGCCTGCAGCCGGATGTGGTGCTCACCGATATCGGCATGCCGGGCCGCTCCGGGCTGGCGCTGGTGCGCGAGCTGCGTGCAGTCTGCCCGAGCGTGCGCGTGGTGCTGCTGACTGCGCACGCGTCCGAAGAATATATCCGCGCCGGGCTCGATTGCAGCGCCGATGGCTACGTGCTCAAGGATTCCGGCCACGCCGAATTGATGACGGCGATTCGCACCGTGGCGAGCGGCCAGCAGTTCCTGTGCAAGGCCGTGGCCGGGCGTGTGCTCGCCAGCTATCTCAATCGCGACGAGCGCGCGGCGCAGAATCCGCTGAGCGCCATCACCGGTCGTGAGCGGCAGGTGCTGACCCGTATCGCCTCGGGCCAGTCGAACAAGGCGGTCGCGCGCGATCTCAATCTCAGCGTAAAAACCGTCGAGAAACATCGCGCCAATCTGATGCGCAAGCTCGAGTTGCACAATGCTGCGGGCATTGCCCGCTTCGCGCTCAATCACCATCTGATTTCAACAGATGGATCCGATATAAAGGATGAATTGCCAGGCGGGATGCCCAGTTGAGGGCACGAGCCGCCAGCAGGTTGAGGCAACGATCTGGCGCTCGCCGGCTGATCGCGATACTGGCCGTGCTCGCCTTTGCGCTGCGCTCACTCGTGCCGCTGGGTTACATGTGGACGCCTGCAGCGGGGCGCCTCGCGGTGGTGGCCTGCTCGGACTACGCTGCCGACGTCGTGGCGCTGGCCACGCAGCACCAGCACGCTCACCACCATCACGCTGGCGGCCACGGCGAGCGCGCCGCCTCGAGCGACAGCTGCCCCTTTGCACTGGCCGGTGGCGCCGCGCTCGCGGCCAATGCGACCACACTGGCGGTGCCACAGTTCGAGATCGTGCAGGCGCGCCTGCCGCAGTTCGACTACTCCGCTCCACGTTCCATACCTTCCCGATTCCACGCTCCCCGCGGCCCTCCCGCCGCCGTCTGAAAACCGTTTCCGCATGAGGCGCAGCCCTGCTCGTTACCGGGCCGGCGCGCCATCCGCAATGTTTTCACGGGAGTTGATCATGAACACGATTCATGTACGCCGTTGGGCGCCAGGCATCAGCCTGGCACTCATGGCCACGGCACTGTTGACACCGGGCGCGGCCCTGGCCTGCGCCTGCGGCTGCGGCATCTTCGATGTTGGGACCAGCTCGATGTACGCCAGTCACGCCGGCGGCATGGCCTTCGCCGAGTACGACTACCTGGACCAGAGCCATAACTGGGCCGGGACCTCCAGCGCCCCGGCGGCGGACAATCCGGACAAGGTGATTCAAAGCACCTTCGTCACTGTGGGTGGTCAGTACCAGTTCGATCGCTCGTGGGGCATTTCGATCGAAGTGCCGTACTGGCAGCGCTATTTTCAGACCACCGATGAAGACACGGGCGCTATCGTTGAGTTCAAGCACGGCGCGATGGGCGATATCCGCATCAAGGGGGCCTACACCGGTTTCTCGGCCGATATGTCCACGGGACTGACCTTCGGATTCAAGCTTGCCAATGGCGAGAGCAACTATCCGGGTTTCGATGCCGACACGCAGATCGGCACCGGCAGCACCGACCTGCTGCTTGGGGCCTACCACCTCGGCCGACTGCGCAGTGACAACAAGTGGGCCTACTACGTGCAGGGGCAGTGGGACGTGCCCGTGGCGCACAAGGATAATTACCTGCCGGGCGCCGAGGTGGTATTGGTGACCGGCGTTTACTATGAAGGCTGGAGTCCCGGCTCGGGCGCGATGCTGAGCCCGGTCGGACAGCTGCGCTACGTCTATCGCAAGCCCGACGGCGGGCCAGAGGGCATGCCGGATGAAACCGGCTACTCGCGGGTACTGGTGTCGCCGGGACTGGAACTCAAGATGAATAAGCTGAGCCTCTATGCTGATGTCGCCGTGCCGCTCTATACCAACGCGCGCGGCAACCAGCTGTTCGCCAACGCTATGTGGAAATTCAATGCGAGCTATCACTTCTAAGCGGCCTGCATTCACCCGGCGTGCGCTGGCCGCGCTGACCGCGCTGGCGGTCGCTTTGCTGGTGTGGCGGCTTACTGTGGCCGGCGCAGCGCCGGCAGTCGGTCAATCCGGCACTGTGATCGGCCAGCCCGCGCCCGCATTGCTCGCGCGCCAGTTCGATGGTCAGGTCATCGATCTAGCTGCCTTGCGTGGCCAGGTGGTGGTATTGAATTTCTGGGCCAGCTGGTGCACGCCGTGCCGCGCCGAGATGCCGCTGCTCGATGCCCTGGCGCGGGAGTATCGTGACCGCGGTGTGACGGTTATTGGGTTGAGTGCTGATGATCGTCATGATCGCCGCGATGCACTCAAGGCGGCGAATGGATTTCACTACCGCCTGGGAATGTTGAGTGATGCTGCCACCAATGAGTTTGGGCCCCCGCGGGAAATTCCCCTCACGTACATCATCGGTCGCGATGGAGCCATCAAGGCGATCCTTCGTGCCAATCAAGGCGCCGTTTCTGCGGAACAGTTGCGGGCGGTGGTGGCGGGGGCGCTGGCGCCACTATAATGGCGCATGGCATTGTTATCCCGCCTCGGCAATCAATTGGCAGAAGCGGTCACCACGCTCAATCGCATCGGAGCGCGCTTTGCGCTCATTGGCGGCCTCGCCTTGGCAACGCACAAGGTGGTCCGCGCCACCCAAGATGTGGATCTACTCACAGATGGTCGCCAAGCCGATGAGATAGACGTGGCACTGTCGAAAATCGGATATCAGTGCCTGCATCGTAGCGGTGACGCCGGTAACTACATACGCCGCGACGAGCGTCTCGATCTGCTCTACGCCACTCGACCCGCAGCGCTCAGGTTATTGGCCAACGCTCTTGAACGCGACACCGCTTTTGGGCCGATGCGCGTGATTAGCGCCGAAGGGTTGATCGGGTTCAAGCTGCAAGGTTGGGTGAACAATCCGCGCCGTACTCAGGATTTGGAAGATATCCGCGCCCTTATTCGCGCCAACCGTGAGACACTCGATCTCGCGGAAGTACGAGAATACTTTCGCATTTTCAAACACGAGAGCCTGCTGGATGGGATATTGAGTGAACCCGCATAATTCCGATCAGGAGCTGTCGATCCAGCATCTGGCTGGTGATGGCGGCGTGAAGATCATCCCGATCAGCCGCCGCGATCCCTACGAGGCGCTCGACGATTTGATGGCCGTAGTTGAAGCGCTGTGCCCCGGATGGCCGGCACGTGAGCTGTTCAAGACTTCGGGAGTTTGGATTTTATAGTCACGCGATTGGCCGGCAGCCTGTCAACGTCCGCCAGGTCCTGCATGCGTCTACCGGCGCGCTTGGCGTGCCGGTGCAGTGAGGTCGCTATGGGGGCATTTGCCGTATTTAGGATCAATCGTACTCCATCCGCGAGCGCCCAGTTCGCTCTGGAAGCCGTCCCACAGCGTATGATTTCAGCCCGCATCAATTCCGCTGCTGCGTGGCTTGCCGCTGTATGTGCCTGATCCTCATCGCCTGGCGTGTCCACACCGATTACCCCTGCGTCATTGCCGCCAATCGGGACGAGTTTCACAGCCGCCCGACTGCCAGTGCGCAGTGGTGGCCCGGCGCTGGCGGCCTGCTGGCGGGCCGGGACCTGCAGGCCGGGGGTACCTGGCTGGGCGTGACGCGCGCGGGCCGCTTCGCCGCGCTCACCAACTATCGCGATCCCGCTGCCCAGGCGGCGGCCGCTCCCAGCCGCGGCGCGCTGGTGCGCGGGTTTCTGGAGCAGAGCATGCCGCTGCAGGCGAGCCTGGCCGACCTGGCCGAACGCGGCGCGAACTGCAAGCCCTACAATCTCATCGCCAGTGATGGACAGGGCTTGGGCGTCTACGCCAGCACCACCGGCGAGACCCGGGTACTGGCGCCGGGCGTCTACGCGCTCTCCAATCATCTGCTCGACACGCCCTGGCCCAAGGTTCAACTGGCCAAGTCGCGCCTGGCGACGGCGCTGGCGGCACTGCCCGATACCAAAGCTCTGCTGGAGCTGTTACGCGATGATTCGCCCGCCGCCGATGAACAGTTGCCGCGCACCGGAGTCAGCATCGAGCACGAACGCATGCTCTCGAGCGCCTTTGTTCGCGGCGAGCACTACGGCACACGCAGTTCGACCATCGTGACGATCGGCCCAGATCGCGCCGTGAGCTTTGGCGAGTGGCGCTGGAGCCCGATGGGCGAACTGGACGGAAACAGCCACTTTGGTTTCGAGCTTGAGCCTGCAGGCTAGGGCGGGAAGACGCAGTGTGCCGAGTTGGCAAGAGCGAAAATAAGCATTGCGATCAATCGGTTACCTATGCATAATCAATTTCGTGAAGAAAGCTGGTCAGTGGTGCCGACATTATGACATTCATCGATCGTACGCACGTACGTGTACACAGGTCGCACGCTACTGCTGATGACAGTGGCTTCATGCCAGGTACACCGGCTGAGCGCCTTGCGCAGGTTTGGGAATTGACTCAGGAAGTTTGGCATTTCTCTCAAGGCTCGCGTGCTGAACAAAGACTACAAAGAGATGTTGCAGTGCTTATTCGCGCAGGATGTTAGATTTCTTCTGGTTGGTGCTCCGCTGAACGAGGTCTCAACGGCGGACTTTTCAACTGAGGGCATTATCTTTCAGATCGGCAATAGCCCGCGCCGCATTGACATCATCACGCGCATCAGCGGCATCAAGTTCGAGCAAGCCTACGCAAATAGGGCGGCCATAAACCTTGAAGGCATGCAGATACCCGTAATCTCACTGGATGATCTGATCATCAACAAGCGCGCCAGTGGGCGCTTGCAGGATTTGGCGGACGTAGAAAGACTGCTATCTGGTCACGTGGGCAAGAGCAAGGCGGATTGAGTCGGGTTCTATGGCACGGCGAACAGGTAATCTTCAGGATATC
The DNA here is from genome assembly GCA_043744295.1 of Gammaproteobacteria bacterium. Taxonomy (GTDB): domain Bacteria; phylum Pseudomonadota; class Gammaproteobacteria; order Steroidobacterales; family Steroidobacteraceae; genus FEN-1191. Next base: position 7,959 of record JAYTUZ010000177.1, read on the forward strand.
GGGGCGGCAGGTACGGGGGCAGGACCGATGCGAAAATGTCTGGTGGCGTTCCTAAGCGTGGCGCTGACGGCCTGTGCGAGCACCGGCCCGGTGGCGCGCACCGCGCGGGCGCAGCAGAACACGGCAGTGGTGCTGGCTTTCCTCGACATGGTCTTCAACAGGCATGATGTCGAAACGGCCTTCAAGCTCTATGTCGGACCCGAGTACCGCCAGCACAACCCCACAGTGGCCGATGGCAAGGCCGGCGCCATCCAGGGCCTGACGCGCCTGACGCACGAGATCTACCCCGAGCTGCGCCAGGAAGTAAAGCGCACGGTTTCGCAAGGCGATCTGGTCGCCGTGCACTCGCGCTACCTGCGCACTGCCGCCGATCGCAGCAGCGCTCGGGGACTGGCGGTCGTCGATATGTTCCGGCTCGCGCATGGACGCATTGTCGAGCACTGGGATGTGACGCAGGAGATACCCGAAACTTCCGCCAACGAGAACACGATGTTCTAGCATGCGCGCATGAGTGTTCCTGAGTACCTGCCGACGCCTGGCGAATCGCTGTTGGTCGCCGACATCGGCGGCACCAACGCGCGCTTTGCCCTCTGGCACGGGAGTGCCCTGCATCTGGAGCGGGTGTACAAGTGCGCCACCTACGCGGGTCCCGCGGCTGCGGCGACTCACTATCTTCAGGACCTGCGTGCCACGCAGTCCCTGCCCAGGCCGCGTGCCGCAGCCTTTGCCGTCGCCGGACCTTTGCTGGACGATCGCGTCGCCCTGACCAATAACGGTTGGGATTTCTCGGCCGCCGAGACCCGCCAGGCCCTGGGCCTCGAGCGCCTGATGTTCCTGAACGATTTCACGGCGCTGGCGCTCGCTGTTCCGGAGCTCAAGGCCGCCGAGCGCTGGCAGGTGGGCGGTGGTGCGCCGCGCGCGGGGACCGCGATCGCAGTGCTGGGCCCGGGTACGGGGCTGGGTGTTTCAGGCCTGCTGCCCATGGAGGGACGTTGGCTGGCCTTGCAGGGCGAGGGCGGCCACGTCACGCTGCCGCCGGTAGACGAACGTGAGATCGCGGTGGTGACGCGCATTCACCGCCAGTATTCCCATGTGTCAGCCGAGCGCATCCTCTCGGGTAGCGGCCTGGAACTGCTCCACCGTACGCTGGCGCAGGTCGATGGTCTGGCGCCTGGCACGCTTGGCGCCGAAGCCATCACACGCCAGGCGCTCGATGGCAGCGATCCGCGCTGCCACGAGACGGTGTCGATGTTTTGCGGCTGGCTCGGCAATGTGGCCGGCAATCTGGCCCTGACGCTCGGCGCGACCGGCGGCGTCTATATAGGCGGCGGCATCATTCCGCAGCTGGGCAAGTTCTTCGCGACCTCGCCGTTTCGTACCCGCTTCGAAGCCAAGGGGCGCTATACGACTTTTCTGGCGGCGATACCGGTGTATGTCATCACCGCGCCGTACCCCGCACTGATGGGGTGCGCACAGGCCTACACCCATCCCAGCCCGCGGCTGGAGGCAGCCTAGCCGTCGTTCATGAAGATCGTCGCCGGATGCTCCAGCAGCTCCTTCATCGACTGGATCAGGCCGGCGGCATCCGCGCCATCGACGAAGCGATGATCGAAGGACGAGGACAGATTCATCATCAGCCGGATCTGCACGGCGCCAGCGACGATCATGGGCCGTTCAGTGGCGCGATTGACGCCGATGATGGCCACTTCCGGTAGATTGATAATGGGGGTACTGGCGATGCCACCGAGCTTGCCGAGACTGGTGACGGTGATGGTGGAGCCGGTGAGTTCTTCTCGCCGGGCGCTGCGATCACGCGCCGCGGTGGTGACGCGGGCAATCTCGGCAGCCAGTGGCCGCAGTTCAAGTCGCTGGGCATTGCGCACCACCGGCACTTTCAGGCCTTCTGCGGTCTGCGTGGCGATACCCACGTGTACGGCGCGATGACGCAGCAGCATTTCGCGGGCCGCATCGTAGTGCGCGTTGCACTGGGGAAAGCGCTGCACGGCTTTCAGCAGCGCCGCGACGATGAAGGGCAGGTAGCTTAGCGGGGTCACGCCCTTGCCAGCCTGCGCATTCAGGTGCTCGCGCAGCGTGCGCAATTCGGTGATGTCAATTTCTTCCACATAGGAAAAATGCGGAATACTGCGGGCCGCTTCGCTCATGCGCTGCGCGATGAGTCGGCGAATGCCAATGACGGGAATTTCCTCGCTGCGCTCGTCGCTGGCCTTCGATGCGCTCGCGCCGACCCGCGCGCTCAGATCCTGGGGCTGGATGCGCCCGCCCGGGCCGCTGCCGGCGAGCGTGCGAAGGTCGATGCCGGCCTCGACGGCCCGACGCCGCGTGGCCGGAGAGGCGCGTACCGGCGCAGCCGACCGTGCTGCAGCAGCCGCCTGCGCCGGCATGGCGGCGGACGCTACCGGCTTGCTGTTGCTGGTCGCGCCCGTATCGGTTTCGAAAGTCGCCAGGGCTGCGCCCACTGCCACCACGTCACCCGGTTTGCCGCTGATCGTGATGACCCGGCCGCTCACGGGCGAGGGCACTTCGACCACCGCCTTGTCGGTCGACATTTCGACCAGTGGCTGATCTTCCGTTACCAACTCACCGGGCTGCACATGCCAGGCGACGATCTCCGCCGAGACCGTGCCTTCGCCCAGATCCGGGAGCTTGAAAGTATGTGTACTCATCGGCTTTCCATGACGGCCTTGAGAGCCATTGCAACCCGCGCCTGCCCCGGAAAGTACTCCCACTCGAAGGCGTGCGGGTAGGGCGTATCCCAGCCGGCCACGCGTTGAATGGGTGCCTCGAGGTTCCAGAAGCAGTGTTCCATGACGGTGGCGGCCAGCTCGGCGCCGAAACCGGCGAAACGCGTGGCCTCGTGCGCGATCAGGCAGCGACCGGTCTTGCACACCGAGTTGCACAGCGTATCGACATCGAGCGGCACGATGCTGCGCACATCGATGATTTCGGCATCGAGGCCGAGGGCGCGGGCCGCCGCTTCGCAGACATGCACCATGGTGCCGTAGGAAATGATCGTCAGCTGGCTGCCGGGGCGCACGATCTCGGCACGACCGAAGGGCACAGTGTAGTGATCGGTGGGCACTTCGCCCTTCGGGTGCGTATTCCACGGCACCGCAGGCTTGTTGGCATCGCCATCGAAAGGCCCGTTGTACAGGCGCTTGGGCTCGAACAGGATCACCGGGTCGTCATCTTCGATGGCCGCGATCAGCAGACCCTTGGCGTCGTAGGGGTTGGAGGGCATCGCAATTTTCAGGCCGCAGACATGTGCGAAGAGTACTTCGGGGCTCTGCGAATGCGTCTGCCCGCCGCGTATGCCGCCGCCGCAGGGCATGCGCACCGTGACCGGCGCAAAAAACTCGCCGGCACTGCGATAGCGCAGCCGCGCCAGCTCGCTGACGATCTGATCGTAGGCCGGATACACGTAGTCGGCGAACTGCACTTCGGCCACCGGGCGCAGCCCATTGACGCCCATGCCGATCGCGGCGGCAATGATGCCGCCCTCGGCGATCGGTGTGTCGAGCACGCGCTGCTCGCCGTACTTGCGCTGCAGCCCATCGGTACAGCGAAACACGCCACCAAAAAAGCCGACGTCCTGGCCGAGGACCACAACGCTCGGATCTCTCCCCATCATGATATCCATGGCGGAGTTGAGGGCCTGGATCATGTTCATCTGCGCCATGATCGCCTCTATTTGTCCAGCTCGGCATGCAGCAGGTCGCGCTCGCGTCGCAGATGCTCAGGCAGTTCCTTGAACACGTCTTCAAACATCAGGTCGCGATCGAGCCGCGGCCCCTCGTTCAGGGTGCCGTAGGTGAGTGCTTCCTTCCAGGCCGCGGACACCTGGGCGTCGAGCTCGGCAATCAGTGCCTGATGCTTGGCTTCAGTCCACTCGCCCAGCGCAATAAGATGCTGTTTGAGTCTTTCAACCGGATCCCCGAGCGGCCAGCGCTCCTGATCATCGCGCGGCCGGTAACGCGCCGGATCGTCACTGGTGGAGTGCGCGGCGGCGCGATAGGTCACCAGCTCAATCAGCGTGGCACCGCCGCCCATCCGGGCGCGATCAGCGGCCCAGCGGGTCGCGGCATAGACGGCCAGAAAATCGTTACCGTCAACGCGCAGCCCCGGCAAGCCATAGGCTGGCCCGCGGGCCGCGAAGGTGTTCTGCTCGCCGCCGGCCGTGCCCTGAAAGGTGGAAATGGCCCACTGATTGTTGACCACGTTGAGAATGACGGGGGCGCGATAGACCGAGCCGAACAACAGTGCGTGGTGAAAATCCGCCTCGGCCGTGCTGCCCTCGCCGGTCCAGGTCGCGGCGATGTGATCCTCGCCTTTGATCGCCGCCGCCATGGCCCAGCCCACGGCCTGCGGAAACTGGGTCGCCAGGTTGCCCGAGATGGAAAACAGCCGCGCTTGAGCCGAGTGATACATCACCGGGAGCTGGCGCCCCTTGCACATGTCACGCGTATTGGAGAGCAGCTGGCACATCAGATCGACCAGCGGCTGCCCGCGCACCATCTGCAGCCCCTGCTGGCGATAGGAGGGAAACAGCATGTCACCGGGTTTAAGTGCCATGCCGGCAGCAACCGACACCGCTTCCTCGCCGGTCGACTTCATGTAGAAGGTCAACTTGCCCTGGCGCTGGGTGCGCACCATGCGATCATCGAACACGCGCGTCAGCAGCATGTGCCGCAAGCCGACCTGCAACTCGTGCGCATCGAGGTGCGGGTTCCAGTTACCCACAGCGTGGTGCGCATCGTCCAGCACCCGCACCAGGCCGGTCGAGAGATACCCCAGTTCGCGCCAGGACGCCTGGGTCTCCGGGCGCGCCAGTTCGCCGGCCGGCGAGAGCTGCAGATAACTGAAATCGGGCGCTTCACCGGGACGCGAGGGCGACGCCGGCACATGCAATCGGGGTTTGGCAGGCATGGTCGGCTCCTTGGGAACCTGATTGCGCAGCATAACGCCCCCGGCCATCAAGTCTCAATGGCCGGCCCTTGCAAGTAACACTACCAGCTATGCCCCTGAAGGGATGCCGCCTTGACAAGCACCCATACCTGCAGACCGCAGCGCAGTTGCAGTTCGCTGACGGCTGCGCTCGTCACGCGCGCCAGCAGTGTTGCGCCGGCCGCGTCAATGCTCACCAGTACGTTGTGGACGCCGTCAGGTTCAAGAGCCGTGATCAGCCCCGCGAGCTGATTGCGTACGCTCAAGCCCCGCGGCGCCGAAGTTGCCAGGATCAGATCGCGCGCCAGCAGCTGCAGGCGCACGCGCCTGCCGCGCACCAGGCCGCTGTGCGGCAACAACAGTCGTCCCTGGCCTACCGTGACTGTAGCGAGGCCGGATGCGGCATCGAGCGACTCCACTTGCCCTTCAATCACCGCACCCACCGCCTCGGGCCCCAGTAGCGCGCGCAACTGCGGCTGCAGACTCAAAGTGGATAATTCGCCCTGGGCACTGACGCGGCCGGCCTCGAGCAGCACCACTCGCGTGGCCAGACGCAGCAGGTCTTCGAATTGATGGGTCACCAGAATCATCGGCACTGACAACTCATCGCGCAGCCGCTCGAAGTACGGCAGCAGCTCACTGCGCTTGCGTGCGTCGATGGCGGCCAGCGGCTCATCGAGCAGCAATAGCTGAGGCTGCGAGAGCAGGGCGCGGCCCAGCGCAACGCGTTGCCGCTCTCCGCCGGAGAGCTGGTTCATGCGCCGCTGCAGGAGTGGCCCGAGCTCCAGCAATTCAATGGCACGCGGCCAGTCGATCACCGTGTCGGCGCCAGCACGGCGTTGTCCGTAGCGCAGGTTGGCTGCCACGTCGAGGTGCGGAAAGAGCCGCAGATCCTGGAACACATAGCCAATGCGGCGCGTCTCGGGCCGCAGGTTGATCGCGCGCTGGGAATCAAACAGCACCCGGCCATCGAGGACCACGCGCCCGGCATCGGCACGCCACAGGCCCGCGATGAGCTGCGTGATCGTGGACTTGCCGGCGCCCGAGCGGCCGAACAGCCCGGTAACGCCCGGAGTAGGTGCGCAAAATTCCACCTCGAGCGTGAAATCATCGCGGCCGTATCGTAGGGCTACCTCGAGCATGCTCAGCGCCCGGCGCGCCGTCGCAGTGCCCGCGCCAGCCACTCCGAGGCCAGCAGCCCGGCGAGGCCGAGTACGAACGACACCAGGGCGATGCGCAGCGCCGCTGGCTCGCCATCCGGCGTCTGCAGCGCCGAATACAGCGCCAGCGGCAGGGTGCGGGTTTCGCCGGGAATGTTGCCGGCAAAAGTGATGACCGCGCCAAACTCGCCCAGACTGGCGACGAAGGCGGTTACCGTGCCAGCCAGGATGCCCGGCGCCATCAGCGGCAGGGTGATGGTTACCAGGCGATCGATTGCGCCCGCGCCCAGCGTGCGTGCGGCATCCTCGAGTCCGCTATCCACATTTTCCAGCGCGAGCCGAATGCTGCGCACCATCAGGGGAAAGGCCATGACGGCCGTGGCCAGCGCTGCGCCGTTGAGCGTGAAGGCCAGCCGGATGCCAAACTGCGCCTCGAGCCAGTGACCCAGCGGGCCGCGCACCCCGAGCAATAGCAGCAGCACATAGCCGATCATCACCGGCGGCAATACCATCGGCAGGTGCACGAAAGTGTCGAGCAGCGCCCGCCCGTGAAAACGCCGACGGGTCAGCAGCCACGCGGCGCCGACCGCCACCGGCAGGCTGCACAGCACGCTGCGCAGCGCCACCGCCAGACTGACCTGCAAGGCCTCGACTTCGGAACTGGAGAGCAGCATGGCGGGCATTATGGGCGGGACCGTGGGGTGTAATATAGAGGCCACCCCCGGGGAGCACGCCGATGCGCGATAATGCTGCAAAAAACCGCTTTGAACTGGACCTGGGTGGCGCGCTCGCGGTGCTCGACTACCAGCGGCGCGGCCACGTCCTGACGCTCAATCATGCAGGGGTACCAACCGAGTTCGCCGGGCAGGGTGTGGGCAGCCGATTGGTACGCGAGGCGCTCGAACTGGTGCGCCGGCGGGGCGAGCAGGTGGTGCCGCGCTGCTCTTTCGTGGTCGCTTACATGCAGCGCCACCCGGAGTTCGATGATCTGCGCGCGCCGCCGCATGCCGCCGGCGAGTGACAACCTGTACGGGCGTTTCGCGGCGCTGAGCGACGAGGATTCGCGCCCCTTCATACGCCTGCCCGATGGCGGCGGCTATTCCTATGGGCAGATGCAGCGGCGTAGCGCGCAGCTGGCAAACACCTTGCTCGATCTCAATGTACAGCCCGGTGACCGGGTGGTGGTTCAGGTCGACAAGAGTGCCGGGGCCATTTTTCTGTACCTGGCCTGCCTGCGGGTCGGCGCGGTATATGTGCCGCTCAACACGGCCTATACGCTGGCGGAGCTCGAGTATTTCATCAGCGATGCACAGCCGCGAGTGCTGGTGTGCAGGCCCGCTGCGCTCGCAGCGCTACTGCCGCTGGCGCAGCGGCGGGGCGTGCAGCAGGTGGTGACGCTGGATGCGTCTGGCGCAGGCGGCTCGCTCGCTGAACGCGCTGATGCCCAGGCAAGCGACGGCTTCGAGGTGGCGCGAACCACGGATGACGCCGCGGCGATTCTCTACACCTCGGGCACCACCGGTCGCTCCAAGGGCGCTGTGCTCACCCATGGGAATCTGGCCAGCAACGCGTTCGCACTCAAGGCCTGCTGGCGCTATACAGAGCGCGATGTCCTGCTGCATGCCCTGCCCATCTTTCATATTCACGGCCTGTTCGTGGCCATCAATGTCACACTGGCCGTCGGTGCAGCGCTGCTGTTGCTGCCGGGCTTCGATCCGGAATTGATCCTCGCGCAGCTGCCCTTTGCCACGGTCATGATGGGTGTGCCGACCTATTACGTGCGCCTGCTGGGTGAGGCACGTCTCGATGCCAGCCTTACGGCCCACATGCGGCTGTTTATTTCCGGGTCGGCCCCGCTGCTGGCCGAAACGCACAAAGCCTGGCAGGCACGTACCGGCCACGCCATTGTTGAGCGTTACGGCATGAGCGAAACCGGCATCAACACTTCCAACCCCTGCGATGGCGAGCGCCGGCCTGGCAGCGTCGGTGTGCCCTTGCCCGGTATCAGTGTGCGCGTCGCCGATGCCGACAGCGGCGCCACGCTGCCTGTCGGCCAGGTGGGCATGATTGAGGTGGCTGGCCCCAATGTGTTTGCCGGTTACTGGCGCATGCCGGACAAGACGCGCGCCGAGTTTCGCGCCGATGGCTTCTTTGTCACCGGCGATGTCGGGCGGTTCGATGAGCACGGTTACCTATGGATCGTAGGACGCGGCCGGGATTTGATCATTTCCGGAGGCTTCAATGTCTATCCGCGCGAAGTGGAGAGTGAGATCGATGCGCTGCCTGGCGTGCTCGAATCGGCCGTCGTGGGTCTGCCACATGCTGATTTCGGTGAAGGCGTGACAGCGCTGGTCGTGTGCCGCGAGGCTGCTGCCGCCGGGGAGCCCGGGCCGTTGCTTGATGAAGCAGGCGTGCTGATGCGGCTGAAGGAACGGCTGGCCGGATACAAGTGTCCCAAGCGCGTGCTGTTTCTTTCCGAGCTGCCGCGCAATACCATGGGCAAGGTGCAAAAGAACATGCTGCGCGACACTTACCGCGATCTGTACACCCCCGGACACGGTGGGCAGCCATGAAGCTGGTGAGCGTTGAGCTGCAGGGCAGGGCGCTTCTCGGACTGTGGCTGGAGCATCCGGGGCGCGAACCCGAGGTGCTCGACCTGGCCGCTGCCGCGCGTGCCGCCGGTGAGAGCAGCGATCTCTCCTCGATGCTGGCCCTCATCAGGGGCGGCGAGCCGGCGCTGGCCGCAGTGCGGCGCCTGTACGAGCGAGGCGCGACCCTCAAGAGTGCGCTGCTGCCGGCCGCGAGTGTAAAGCTGCTCGCGCCGATTCCGGTGCCGGTGCGCAACATCTTCTGCGTCGGCCGCAACTACCTGGAGCATGTCAGGGAAGGTTATGCCAAGGCCGGAGTCGATCTGAAGCTGCCCAAGGCACCGCAGTTCTTTACCAAGGCGACCCATGCGCTCAACTCAGCGCTCGGTGAGGTGCGGCTCGACCCCAAGGTCACGAAGCTGCTCGATTACGAAGTGGAGTTGGCCGTCATCATCGGGCGCGGCGGCCGCGATATCCCGCAGCAGCAGGCGTTCGAGCATGTTTTCGGCTATTCGATCGCCAATGATTTCACTGCGCGCGATCTGCAGCGCCAACACGAGCAGTGGTTCAAGGGAAAATCTCTCGACAGCACCTGTCCGCTGGGCCCCTGCATCGTCGAGCGCGACAGCATTGGCGAACTGGCCACGCTGGAATTGACGCTGTCGGTGAATGGTGAGGAACGGCAACGCGCGCGCGTCGGGCAGATGATCTTCGACATTCCGACCATCATCGCCTCGCTCTCGGCCGGCATGACACTCGAGCCCGGGGATATCATCGCTACTGGCACGCCCTCGGGGGTCGGTTTTGCGATGACGCCCACGCGCGCCCTGGCAGCTGGCGACCTGGTGGTCGCCAGCATCGACAGGATTGGCGAGCTGCGCAATCGGATCGTCGCCGCCTGAATCGCCGGGTGCCGTTCGACCCGGGCAGGCAGATCAATTGTTCTGGATATTCGAGCGCGATTTGCCGATCTTTGCCACGGCGGCGTCGACGGCCGCGCTGTTCACGCCGATCACCAGCCGCGCACCCGCTTCATCGATCGCAATGGTATTCGCCGTGGCCGCCATACGGCCGAGTTCCATCGTGATGGTGAAGGGCTTGTGCATGCGCTTGCCGGTGGCGAGGCCGCTGGCTGCGTCCCGCGGGCTGATGATGGTGTAGTCAAGCACCATGTTACTGGGCACTACCTTGCCTTGCTCATCACAAACCAGTGCAGAGTATTGCCCGGTGGCGAGGCCCTCGACCACGCAGGCTCCGGCCGCACAGGCCACCACTCGTGTTTCGCCCTTGGCGTCCTTGATCTGTAGAAACATGTCTGCCGATGCTGACGCCATGACCGGCAGCAGCAGGGCTGCACAAAGTGCGACGCTACCCGGAAGATATCGATTCATAAAATCTCCTGCACGGCGCACACAGCCGGGTGTGCGCCTCAAATATAGGCTCAAAGCGCACGGGCTGCATGGCTGAGTCTGTACTGCACTGCAATAACGAGGCCCTTGGCCCTGATGCCTGCCGATTTAGCCGTTCGCACCCGAGGTGGCGTGGTTAGAATTCAATGGCATCACGGCAGGAGAGTCGACAATGGAAGAGGTGGTCATTGTTGCGGCCCTACGGACCGCGGTCGGCAAGTTCGGTGGCACTATCGGCACGGTGCCGGCGGCTGAACTGGGCGCCCAGGTCATCAAGGCATTGTTGGCGCAGACAGGCGTCGCTCCGGCCCAGGTTTCCGAAGTATTGATGGGCCAGGTACTGACGGCTGGTTGCGGCCAGAACCCGGCGCGCCAGGCGTCCATGCGTGCCGGCATCCCCGCTAGCGTTCCGGCCATGACCGTCGGCAAGGTGTGCGGCAGCGGCCTGAAAGCCACTCATCTGGCGGCGCAGGCCATACGCTGCGGTGATGCCGAGATCGTCATCGCCGGCGGGCAGGAAAACATGAGCGCCTCGCCGCATGTCCTCAACGGTTCACGCGATGGCTTTCGCATGGGCGATGCCAAACTCATTGACAGCATGGTCGTCGACGGCCTGTGGGACGTCTATAACAATTATCACATGGGCATCACGGCAGAAAACGTTGCCAGGGAATTTGGCATTTCGCGCACCGAACAGGATGAGTTTGCCGCCGCCTCGCAGCAGAAGGCCGAGGCCGCGCAGCAGGCTGGGCGCTTCCAGGCCGAGATCACGCGGGTGGAAATCGCTACCAGGAAAGGCGCGACTTTTTTTGAGGCGGATGAATACATTCGCCGTGGCGCCACCGCCGCGGCGCTTGCTGAGTTGAAGCCGGCATTCAGCAAGGATGGCACCGTGACCGCTGGCAATGCCTCGGGCATCAACGATGGCGCGGCCGCCGTGCTGATGATGTCGGCGAGCAAAGCGCGCGAGCTGAAGCTCACGCCGCTGGCGCGCGTGAGCGCCTATTCCTCGGCCGGCGTCGATCCGAAGATCATGGGCATGGGGCCGGTGCCGGCGAGCGAGCTGTGCCTGCGCAAGGCAGGCTGGAACGCGCAGGATCTGGACCTGATGGAAATCAACGAAGCGTTTGCCGCGCAGGCTATTGCGGTCAACAGGAAAATGGCCTGGGATACCTCGAAGATCAACGTGAACGGTGGCGCGATCGCCATCGGCCACCCGATTGGCGCCTCCGGGTGCCGCATACTGGTGACGCTGCTGCACGAGATGGTGCGTCGTGATGCGCACCGCGGGCTCGCCAGCCTGTGCATAGGCGGTGGCATGGGTGTTGCGTTGGCAATCGAGCGTTGAGTAGCGAAGTGATGTCGATTGCAGCCGGATTTCATTGCAGGGGGAAACATGACAGCGAAGCAACGGGTAGCACTGGTCACGGGTGGCATGGGCGGATTGGGCGAGGCCATCTGCATCAAGCTGGCGATACTCGGCCATACCGTGGTGACCACGCATTCGCCGGGCAAGGCCGGGGTGGACGAATGGCTGGCGCAAATGCGCGCCGCCGGCTACCAGTTCAAAGTCATTGCCTGTGACGTTGCCGACTACGATTCCTGTGTCGCCAGCGTATCCAGGGTCATGGCCGAGATCGGCCCGGTCGACGTACTGGTCAACAATGCCGGCATCACGCGCGACATGACTTTCAGGAAAATGGATCGTATCAACTGGGACGCTGTCATACGCACCAATCTGGATTCCTGCTTCAACATGACCAAGCAGGTGGCCGACGGCATGGTTGATCGCGGCTGGGGTCGCATCATCAATATTTCGTCGGTCAACGGCCAGAAGGGCGCCTTCGGCCAGACCAACTACTCGGCGGCCAAGGCCGGCATGCACGGTTTCACCAAGGCGTTGTCACTCGAAGTCGCGCGCAAGGGCGTTACCGTGAATACCATTTCACCGGGCTACATCGGCACCAAGATGGTGATGGCAATTCCAAAGGAGGTGCTGGATTCCAAGATTATCCCGCAGATTCCGATGGGACGGCTGGGCAAGCCCGAAGAGGTCGCAGGCCTGGTCGCGTACCTGGCCAGCGAAGAAGCGGCGTTTGTAACCGGCGCGAATATCGCCATCAATGGCGGGCAGCATATGCAGTGAGGCGCCACAGTCGAAACCAGCAGCTGCCGGGAGCCGGGCGGATGCCGCCAGCATAGAACCTTTGCACCTGGCAAGGGTCCTAACCTCATGATCGTTGAGGTGGTTGTAATTTTCGGAGGTGGGCCATGACCAGTTTCAGCACTTTGAGCTCGCGTCTGGGTGCCTTGACCCTGGCGCTCAGTTGGGGTTTGTATTCGGCCGCCAGCCAGGCGGCGGCGGTCGAACCGGGTGGCGACCGTGTCAGCGCGCAGTGGCAGGCGCGAACCCTGAACTTTACCTATACCGGCATCACGTCGCTTTATACCTGCGATGGCCTGGAAGGCAAGGTGCGCGACATCCTGCTGGCGTTCGGCGCGCGCAAGGACGTCACCGTGCGCGCCACGGGCTGTGACCTCGGACGCAACGCGCCCAGTCGCTTTGCCTGGGTGGAAGCCAAATTCAACTCCTTGGCGCCCGGCAGCGATGCCAGCGTGAGCGACGTCGTCAAGAGCGTCTGGTCGGCGGTCGAGATCCTGCCCAATCGGCCCTCATACATGGGTGCCGGCGACTGTGAACTGATGGAACAGATGCGCGAGGTCCTGCCCAAGGGTTTCAGCATGCGCAAGTTGCAGTATCGAGCCTCCTGCACGCCGCACCAGGTGTCGATGGGCTCATTTGCGGTAAAGGTGGAAGTACTCAGGCCCGCGCCGCACGCGGAGTGATCCAGGACCAGCGTCCACCCTGAAACCGGCAGAGCGCGCGGCCTACCTGCGCGTGAACCCGTATTTCCGGAAGACGTTCGCTGCCACCGCGCTGCGCAGGAAATCGAGCAACGCCCGCGCATCGGCCTGCGCCCCGGTGGTGAGCGCGACCGGATACACGATGGGTGCGTGCAGGGTCGCGGGGAAAGTGTCGATGATGCGCACCCGCGGATCGCTGCGCGCGTCGGTCAGGTAGACGATGCCCAGGGGCGCTTCGCCACGGGCCACGAAGGCGAGCGCTGAACGGACATTGTCGGTCAGCGCCAGATGCCCGCTGAGCGCGGGCCAAAAGCCGAGCCGCTCGAGTGCGCTGCGCGCATAGCGCCCGGCCGGCACCGAGTCAGGATCGCCCATGGCGAGCCTGCCGCCAGCCAGCGCTTGTAGCAGCGGGAAGTGCGGCGCAATGGCCAGCCGCACGGGGCTATCGGCAGGCGCAATCAATACCAGCGAGTTGCCCAGCAGATCGCGGCGGCTGGCGGCGTCTATCAGGCGTCGCGACTGCAGGTAGGTCATCCACTCGGTGTCCGCGGAAATGTAAAGATCGGCGTGCGCCCCGGCCTCGATCTGTCTGGCCAGCACGGCGCTGGAGGCGTAGGAAAACAGCACGCGCCGGCCGCCGGCGCGCTGGTAGGCGGCCCCAATTTCATCCAGAGCATTGGCCAGCGATACCGCTGCGTATACGGTTAATGGCTGCGGAGAGTGAGCGCTGTCGGCAGGCACCGGCCGAGCTGCCAGTACCGGCAGCAACGTGAACAGCGCCCAGAATCTCCACGGCGATCGATTTTTTGGCACGCGCGCCACCGCCACCGACGCCTCAGCGCAGCTCTTGCTCGCGCAAGCGCCTGGCACCGCGATACCCCACCAACTGCTTGCCGCGGTCGTCCCACAGTCGCAGTGACAGGGATTTCAGGCTGGCGAACAGGGTCAGAGGCTTGACCCGCTGGAAGTAGGGCTCGGCGTTGTGGCAGCGCTGCAGGTTGTAGTTGGGGATGCGCGGGCTCAGATGGTGAATATGGTGAAACCCGATATTTCCGGAAAACCACTGCAGGATGCGCGGCAACTTGTAGAAGGAACTGCCCTGCATGGCGGCTTCCGCATAGTCCCAGTTCTCGCCGCGCTCCCAGTAGACACCCTCGAACTGGTGCTGCACATAGAACAGCCAGACACCGGCGGCGCCTGAAAAAACCATCACTGTGAACTGCATGAGGAAATATTCGCGCCAGCCGAAAATGGCTGACATGCCCGTGGCCCAGATCAGCAACGCCAGATTGGTCCAGTAGACCGAGCGACGCTCGCGCGGCGGGGCAGCGCTGGAGGGAAAGCGCAGTATCACCACGAACAGGAACAGCGGCGCGATCACGAACAGCACCAGTGGATTGCGGCTCAGTCGATAGGCCAGGCGCTTCCAGCGCGAGCTTTCCACGTATTCCTGCACGGTCAGCGTCCAGACGTCACCGTAGCCGCGGCGATCAAGATCGCCGGAAGTGCCGTGATGCACGGCATGCTGCCAGCGCCAGAAATAGTAGGGGGTAAAGGTCAGCAGCCCGGTCACGAAACCGACCAGGTCGTTGGCACGCCGCGATTTCACGAACGAGGCGTGGCCGCAGTCGTGGAAAATAATGAAAATCCGTACCAGGAAACCGGCAGCCAGTGCCGCTACCGGCAACAGTAGCCAGTAGGATACCGACAGGCACAGGGGCATCAGGCACCACAGCAGCGCGTAGGGTAGCAGCGTATTGGTCAACTGCCAGAGGGCGCGCCACGCCGAGGGTTCCCGATACTTGGCGACGATCTGCTGCCAGCCCGCGTTATCGATGAACGGCGGTGAATTCAAACCGCTTTTTCCGCACTGGCCACGAGCCGGAACTTGACCGCGATGGGGCAGGGACGGCTGCTGACGTGGTTGCGCAGGCGCACACCTTCGCAGCTCAGGTTGTCGGAAACGCTGCGGTTGCTGTTGCGCTTGCTGCTGGGTGCGTCATTGACCAGCGCCGAGACGACTGGACTGAGGTCGAACTCGCCATCGCACTCTGAACAGGGGCAGGCAAAGCGGAAGAAGGCCCGCGCCGGCGGAAACAGGATGTGCATCTGCGGCGAGGGTGCGCGGCCAGTGCGATCGTTGAAATTGAGTTCGATGCGCAGCTGCTCGACCTGCGGAAAGGCGCTGCGCATCGGCGGCGAGCGATCGCGGTCGGTCTGGCGCTGGGTGCGCTTGATTTCACTTATGGAAGCAGTCTTGCGGGCTTGAAGTTTCACGGTGTCACCTTGGGCGCAATGCCGGTTGCTGGCAGGGGCGCCTGTTCGGCACCTGCGCCTGCGGCGCCCGTGCCCTGTGTTTCTGTGCCAGCAACGCCGGCGGCATCAGGATTCGCCTCTTCGCCTTCGAGCTTGCTGGTGCGGCGCTGCAATCTCTCTGCCTGGCGAGACTTGCGCGAGAGTTCCTTCTGGCGTTTCTGCTGGCGGTAATTCGGTTTTGCCAAGGCGAGTCTTCCCTCAGACGGCCGGCACGGCAGCAACGGGAGGCGCAATACGCAGGCGCTGCTCATCCAGGACTTCGTCCATGGTCAGACCCGTATTGGCGGCAATAATTCCCAGCAATCGATGATTCGGGTCGCGTGGCAGGCCCAACTGATGCAGGCGCTCCCAGATGCGGATGCGGGCCGTTGGGGTATTGAGGGTCGAGGCCTGCTCCATCAGTTCACGCTGGCGCTGCTCGAGCATGTCGGCCTGGTGATGCGCGATGCGCGCGCGATAATCGTTATTGGTCTCGCCCGCAAAGGGCACGGGTGCGTACGATGCGTGGCTCGAGGATTTTTCGCGGTCAATCATGAATATTCTCCAGGCGCGTAAATCAGAAGGCCCGAATTACTCCGGGCCTTCCGTTGTGGTCACAGTGCTGCTGTTACCAGCGGCCACCGCCGCCGCCACCACCACCGCCGCCACCACCGCCACCGCCGCGATAGCCGCCACCGCCGCCGCCGCCCGGACGGCCACCACCGCCGCCGCCGCCGCCAGTGCGGGGCTTGTCCTGCGCTTCATTGACGCGCAACGGACGACCGCCCATGTCCTGACCGTTCAGGCTCTGAATGGCACGGGCTGCATCAGCCTGGCTCATCTCGACAAAGCCGAAACCGCGCGGCCGACCGGTCTCACGATCGGTGGGCAGCGACACGGACTCGACGGTGCCGTGCTGCGAGAACAGCGTGCGGATGTCCGCATCTGTTGCCGTGAACGGCAGGTTACCAACATATATCTTCGCCATGATCTTGACTCACTCCAGAATAGACTTAAATGCCGACCGGGAAACTCAGGGTTCGCCCAGTGCGGCTCCTTACAAGGCAGGCACACAGCGTGAAGTCAGGGAGAGAGTGTCTCGCGAGCCATCCAACCGTAGATCCTGTCACCTGATCGCAGGCGGCACGGCGCAGGGTCTTTTGCGCTGATGAGACGCATCGGATGACACTCGGACGTTAGCGATCTGAGGGCGAGTCTACCACAAATGCCAGCTCCCGGGCCCTAAATTGCGCCACCGGCCTGCCGGCCTGCCCGCTCTGCCTGCCCAGCCGGGGGTACGGGGCGGTCCGATCTCCCCTATTATTTCGGGCATGAGTGTCCGGGCGGTGGGAGTTGTTCTGGTCTTGTGGCTTGCGCTGGGTGAGCCGGCACTTGCCGCGGGCGCGGGCCGCCTCTATGTGTCGGACGAGCGCGGCGGCGCCGTGGTGGTGCTCGACGCTGGCACCGGCCTGATCACGGCGCGCATTGCCGTAGGCAGGCGGCCGCGTGGCATGCAGCTCTCGCCCGACGGCCGGCGACTGTACGTGGCGCTGTCAGGTTCCGCCATTGCAGGGCCCGGGGTGGACGAATCGACGCTGCCGCCGCCCGATCGGCGCTTCGACGGCATTGGCGTCATCGACGTCAGGGCGGGCAGGTTGCAGAGGACCCTGCCCGGGGGCAGTGATCCAGAAACCCTCGCGCTCGCCCCGGACGGACGCACCATTTACGTAGCGAACGAAGACGCCATGCAGCTCTCGGCCATCGACGCGCTGAGCGGCAGGGTGCGCGCCAGCGTAAAGATTGGCGTGGAGCCGGAAGGCGTCGCCGTGCGGCCCGATGGCAAGCTCGTCTATGTCGCCTGCGAGGGGAGCGGTGTGGTGTATGCCATCGATGCGGCGACCTTGGCGGTGGTGGCGAAAATTCCGACCGATCCGCGGCCACGAAGCATTGCCTTCGCGCGCGACGGCAACAGTGGCTTCATCAGCGACGAGATGGGCGCTGCCATCACGGTATTCGATACCCGGACTCAGCAGGTGCTGCGCACCATCACGCTGCCCACCACCGCCGGCACGCTCACTCGCCCGATGGGTCTGGCCACGTCACCGGATGGCAGGAGCCTGTATGTCACCACTGGCCGGGGCGGTGCGCTGCTCGAGATAGATCTGGCCACTGCGGGCATCCGCCGCAACATCGCCGCGGTCGGTCAAAGGCCCTGGGGCCTGGCACTCAATCTCCAGGGCAGCATGGCATTTACGGCCAATGGTCCCTCCGGTGACATCAGCATGATCGACCTGGCGAGTGGCAACGTTGTCAGGCGCGTGCCGGTGGGGATGAGCCCCTGGGGAATCATCTTCAGGCCATAGCGGCGGCAGGTCGCCTGGTGGAACGGGAGAGTTCGAGTATGGCGCCGCTATTGAGCTGCCGCTGCACCTCCTGCCAGAAGCGTGCCGTCAGCAGCTCACCGTGATTCTTCATGAAAACAGCCTGCTGTGCGCCGGAAAACGGCAAGAACGACCCAAAGGTCTCCGGGAAGACGTCGGCATCGTCGATGGCGAACCAGGGCTCGGCGCTCATTTCTTCTTCGTGGTGATGCGCCTCGGGCAGGTTGCGAAACCGGCAATCCTGCAGCGGCACCACTTCGTCATAATCGTAGAACACCACGCGGCCATGCTGGGTGACGCCGAAGTTCTTGGCCAGCAGGTCGCCGGCAAAGATGTTGGTGTAGGCCAGATCGCGCAACGCGCCGCCATAGTCGAGCGCCGCCTGCGCGGCCAGCGACGGCGAGGCGCTCTGCAGGTAGATATCGAGCGGTGTGACCCGGCGTTCCATGTAGAGATGCTCGAACACCAGATCGCCATCTTCAGTGCGTACCGTGTCGCCCGCCTCGGCCTGCAGCTCCGCGAGCAGCGCGGCGGAGAAGCGCGCACGCGGAAAGCGCGTGCGCCGGAACTCCTGGGCATCCACCAGCCGGCCGGCGCGATCATGCTTGAAGACGAAGTTGTAGCGCGCCTGGACTTCATCGCGGCTGAGGTTCTTCTGCACCGGGATGCGCTCGCGAATGACCTTGAACACCACATCCAGCGACGGCATGGTGAAGCAGATCATCACCAGGCCGCGTTGTCCGGGCGCCAGTTCGAACAGGTCGCTGGAATGCTGCAGGTGCTGCATGAGACTGCGATGCCGCTCGGTCTTGCCCTGCTTGGCGCGGCCGAGCACCGTGAACAGTTCGCCGACCGGCGCCTGTGGCAACAGCTGGCGCAGATAGCGCACCGCGTCGGCCACATGCTCGAGATCGACGTGCAGATAGGAGCGCGCATAGCCGAACAGGGTGGCGAGCTCCGCCTCGGTCAGCATTACGCTGTCGATGACGACGCCCTGCTCGCCATGCTGCAGGGCCAGCGCCAGGGGTAACTGCAAGCCCTGGCCGATGACGCGGCCGACAACATAGGCGCGCGTGAAGTGGTAGAAAATTTCATCGATGACTTCGATGGCGATAACCGCACCGCGCTCGCCGCTGCTCGCCAGCTGCTGCTGAATCTGGCTCGCCAGGCCGGCGGCGCTGGTCGGCAGATCGCTCCAGGGCGCCGGCAAGGCAAGGTGTTGCAGCAGCGCCGTGGCCAGCGCCGGCAGCGAACCGGCATTGCGATGCACCGCCAGCGGCAGCCGGGTGCCGGCGCGCGCCAGCGGATCAAGATCAGTCGCCACGAATTCGATCTCGGGGGCGACGCCCACCGTCTTGAAGATGCGCCGCGTTACCGAGCTGAAGAAAGTCTTGCAGAACTCGCTGTCGGGCAGGCCATCAATGAGATTGGCGAAATGCCGCTTGGCGTCGGGCCAGAAAGCCGGTTCATGAGTCACTGCGCCGATGCTGCGCTCGAGGTCCTCAATCGTCTGCTGCACGAAGCGGTCGTAGAGTTCGATGCGCTCGACGGCATCCTGCTGGCTGCCGTGCCAGTCACGGTTCCTGAAGCGCTGCGGCGCACGCTGGGTCAGGGTGCGAAAACTGGCGTTGTACGCCAGGAAAGCCTCGACGATGCACTGGGCACACTGGCCGGCGCGCAGCGCCGAGGCGAAGGCCAGGCTTACGGCGCCGGAGTGGCGCTCGCCGGCGACGCTGGCCGCAGTTGGCGTGGTGGCGGCAGCGCCCGCACCCGCGAGCAGAGCGACCTCGACTGTCAATGGGCCGCCTGGCGGAATTGCTCTTCTTCAGTGCTGCCGGTCAGCGCGGCCAGCCTGTTGGGGCCTGCGACGATGGTCTGCGTCACGGCGTCGAAGTAGCCGGCGCCCACTTCGCGCTGGTGTCGGGTGGCGGTATAGCCGAGTTTCTCGGCACGAAATTCCGCTTCCTGCAGCGTCACATAAGCCGACATCTGGGTTTCGCGATAGCCGCTGGCCAGTTCAAACATCGAGTAGTTCAGGGCGTGGAAGCCCGCCAGGGTGATGAACTGGAACTTGTAACCCATGGCAGCGAGCTCGCGCTGAAAGCATGCAATGGTCGCGTCATCGAGCTTGCGCTTCCAGTTGAACGAGGGTGAGCAGTTGTAGGCCAGCAGCTTGCCGGGGAACCGCAGGTGCACGGCCTCGGCGAAGCGCCTGGCATCGGCCAGATCGGGTTTGCCGGTCTCGCACCACAGCAGATCGGCGTAGGGTGCATAGGCCAGCGCGCGATCGATGGCCTGGTCCAGGCCGCAGCGCACTTCAAAGAAACCCTCCGAGGTGCGCGTCTGCGACTTGATGAACTGCCGATCACGCTCGTCGATATCGGAAGTGAGCAGCGAGGCGGCTTCGGCGTCGGTGCGCGCCACCAGCAGGGTAGAGGTGCCGCTGACATCGGCGGCCAGGCGCGCGGCCACCAGTTTGTTGATCGCTTCCTGGGTCGGGACCAGTACCTTGCCGCCCATGTGTCCGCATTTCTTGGCGGAGGAGAGCTGGTCTTCAAAATGCACACCGGCGGCCCCCGCCTCGATCATCTGTTTCATCAGTTCAAAGGCGTTGAGCACACCACCGAAGCCGGCTTCGGCGTCGGCCACGATGGGCTTGAGCCAGTCGATGCTGTCAGCGCCCTCGGCATGCTGGATCTCATCGGCGCGCCGCAGGCAGTTGTTGATGCGGCGGACGGTGGCCGGCACCGAGTCGGCCGGGTAGAGCGACTGATCCGGGTACATCTGGCCGGCCAGATTGGCATCGCCGGCGACCTGCCAGCCCGACAGATAGATCGCGTCCAGGCCCGCCTTGACCTGCTGCATGGCCTGGTTGCCGGTCAGTGCGCCGAGCGCGTTTACATAAGGCTTGTGCTGCAGGTAATTCCACAGCTTGACCGCGGTCAGGCGCGCGATGGTGTGATCGACGCCAATCGTGCCACGCAGCCGGATGACATCCTCGGCCGTGTAGGTCCGGGTAATGCCGGCCCAGCGCGCGTTGTTCTGCCAGTCATGGCGCAGGGCGGCGGCCGGGCTGTCAACGGAGGCAGGCTTGCTCATAACGGGGGCTCGCAGCGTGGTAGTGGGAGGGTAATTCTCGGCTCACGGCGCCACCATAGCAATTGCCCTGAGCGGAAGTTGACTACAGAAACTTCACAATGTTAATTTCACAAGATAGATGGCCACTCTGGCACGCAAAAGTCACCTGCTCGGCGCCAAGCTGCGCACCGTGCGCAAACGCAACGGCCTGACGCTCGAGGAACTCTCCACCCGTTGCATCCAGCTCGACGCCGAGGCCGCGCCGTCGGTCTCCTACCTCAGCATGATTGAAAGCGGCAAGCGCACTCCCTCGGCCGGCGTGCTCGAGCTGCTGGCGCGCATATTCCAGCGCCAGCCGGCCTGGTTTCTGGACGATAACCCTGAACCGGAAAGCCTCGACAACCGTGCTGCCGGGCCGCGCGCCGCGCGCCAGGCGCGTAGCCAGGGCGTGGCCATGCCGCTGGAGCCCGCGTTTCTGTTTTCCAGGGATCTGCTGCAGGCGGCTATTCCGGAACTACTGGCGCAGACCGGGACCACCGGACGGCAGTTCGCGCATCTGCTGATCCGCTCGCACCAGGAAATGTCGCGCAACGATTTTCCGGACCTGGAGCGCGCGGCCGAGAGTATTGGTGGCCGGCAGTTTCCGCTCTCGGTCGATGAGCTGCAGCGGCTGTGCCGCAAACAGGGGCTGAAGCTGCGCTGGTTTGACCGACCGCCCGTGCTGGTGCGCGACAAGGATCGCGAGGTGCGCAGCATGGTGCGCTCCTTCTATGAGGCGCCGCACACCATTTTCCTGAATCGCGAGCTGCAGGACGATGCGGCGCGCCTGAAGTTCGACCTGGCCTCGCATCTGGCGCACAAGGTGCTGCATGGCGGCGATGGCCTGAAGACCGTGCACGCCACCGGGGGTGAAATGGGTGGCAGCCCGGAAAGCGGCGTCAGTACTCCGGCCGGGCTCAATGATCAGGACGTGCTGCACGCCTGGCGCGATTTTGAATGCAGCTTCTTTGCCGGCGCGCTGTTGTGCCCGAAGATTGCGTTCCGGCGCTTCCTCTCGAGCGAGCGCTATCGGGTGGAAGCGGGCAGGAAGATCGACTTGACGCCGGCGGTGATCATGCGACGCATGACCAAGGTCTCACCCTATCCGTACTGGCATTTTTTCGATGCTTATCCACCCGGTTACCTGCGCGCGGTCTATCGCGGCAATGACATTCCGCTGCCCTGGGGCAATATGGCCCAGGTCACCGATCCATGCCCGCATTGGGCCGTATTTCGCATGCTCAATGAGCGCCGCGAGCGCAGCTCGCAGATCTCGCTGCTGCGCGATGGGCAGCGTTCGATACTCTATTGCTGTCATACGCTGCGTACCCACGACATGGCGCGCAATCCGCACGTACTCTCGGTCGGCATCGATCTGCTGCCCGCCATGCGCGCCAACGGTATCGATGCCGACCAGCAGGTGCGCGCTGTGGCCGAGGCCTGTCTCGACAACCGGGGCCAGGCTCCGCTTCCGGATGGGGCTGCCCGGGCGATCCAGACCATTGCCAAAGTCCTCAATATCGCCTGGCTGGAGGATGCGAGCCACAGTCCGGCGAGTATCATCTGCCCGCGTAGCACCAATTGTCAGCGCAGCGAGGCCTGCACCAACAGCAGCTTCTCCCGGGCCAGGGAGATTGCCGATGTACGCGACGAGATAGTGAGTCGACCAGCGAAGCGATAGGCGGCGCAATCGGGCTGCGCTAGAGTGGGGGGTATGGGGACAGACATCGCTGTGGACTGGGACGCGATCATCCGCGATCCGCGCTTTCAGGACCTGCATCGGCGCAAGAGCCGCTTCCTGTGGGGGCTGATGGCCCTTTCGGTCGTCTACTATTTCCTGTTGCCGATCGGCGCAGCCTGGTTTCAACCGCTGTTCAGGGTGCGCGTGTGGGGCGTCATCAATGTCGGACTGCTGTTCGCGCTCAGTGAATTTGTCGTCGCCTGGGCGATCGCCTGGCATTACTCGCGGCGCGCCGGCCGTGAGTTCGACCAGTTGGCGGCGCAGATCGTGGCCGACCATGCCGGCCCGGCCTCGCCCGGCGATGTGCGTCACGCATGAATATCAGCACCGGGTATCACTGGGTCACGCTGCTCACCTTCGCCTTCGTGATCGTGCTCACGATGATCGTCACCTACTACGCCGCCCAGCGGGTGCGTTCGGCCAGCGATTTCTATACGGCCGGGGGTGGCGTGAGCGGCTGGCAGAACGGCTGGGCGATCGCCGGCGACTATCTTTCGGCCGCTTCGTTCCTGGGCATCGCCGGGTTGATCTCGCTCTACGGCTATGACGGTTTCATGTACTCGGTCGGCTGGCTCGTGGCCTACGTCGCCGTGCTGCTGCTGATCGCCGAGCCGTGCCGCAACATCGGCCGCTATACGCTCTCGGACATCCTCTGTTATCGCAACGACCCGCGCAAAACCCGCATTGTGGGCGCGCTTTCGACGCTCACGGTATCGACTTTCTACCTTACCGCGCAGATGGTCGGTGGCGGCGTGCTGGTGAAGACCCTGATCGGCATCCCCTATGAAATCTCGGTGCTGTGCGTCGGTGTGCTGATGTTGAGCTACGTGCTGTTCGGCGGTATGGTGGCTACCACCTGGGTGCAGATCATCAAGGCTTTCCTGCTGGTGGGCGCCTCGCTGCTGATGGTGATGCTGGTATGGGCGCCCTACGGATTTTCACTGCCGGCTTTCCTGGCCGACGTGGTCGCCGATCCCAAAGTGCAGGCTCGTGTCACCACGGTGCTTGGCGATGCGGCGGGCTCGCTGAGCGCGGCCGAGTTGGGGCAGCGGTTTCTTGAGCCCGGCCTCTATTTCAAGGCGCCGGTCGATCAGATCAGTCTCGGCATGGCCCTGGTGTTTGGCACCGCGGGCCTGCCGCATATACTGATGCGCTTCTTCACCGTGCGTACCGCGCAGCAGGCGCGGCACTCGGTGGTGTGGGCGATGGTGATTATCGGCGGCTTCTATGTGCTGACGCTGTTCCTCGGCTTTGGCGCCGCCCTGCATGTCGGTCCTGCCAATATCGGCGCAGTCGACGCGGGCGGCAATATGGCCGGACCCTTGCTGGCGCAGTACATCGGCGGCGGAGCGGAATCCTTCTTTGGCAACTTCATGCTGGCCTTCGTTTCGGCCGTCGCCTTCGCCACCATCGTTGCGGTCGTGGCCGGACTGGTGCTGGCGGCCGCCTCGGCAATGGCTCACGATCTGTATGTGGGTGTGGTGCGTGCCGGCAGGGAAACGACGCCGCAAAGCCAGGTCAGGGCAGCCCGCATCGCCACCGTTGTCGTGGGTGCCATGTCAATCGCCATTGGTATCGCGGCCAAGGGGCAGAACGTGGCGGTGCTGGTCGGGCTCGCTTTCGCGGTCGCGGCCAGCGCCAATTTCCCCTGTGTGCTGCTGACGCTGCACTGGAAGCGCTGCAATACCGGCGGCATTGTCGCCGGCATGCTGGTGGGCACGCTTGCCGCCGTGGGTCTGACCCTGGTGTCACCGACCTTAAGCTACCCGCTGGCGATCCGGGCAGCCGCCCACAAGGTACTCGATACCGAGTCCGCCAAACGGGCTGCAGCACACAGCCCGCAGGAGCTGCTTGCGCTCGACAAGGCCGTGGGCAAGGCCAGGGCGGATATCGACAAGTGGGGAAGCGCGAGCACATCGTTCATGGGTCTGGAGAGACCGCTGATTGAGCTGAAGAACCCCGGCATCATTTCCATTCCGTTGGGATTCCTGGCCGTATTGGTCGGTTCGCTGCTGTTTCGCGATAAGCGAGCGGAGGGCATGTGGAATGAAGTCTATGCGCGCCAGAACACAGGTTTGCTGGTATCAAAGGGATCGCATCGCTAGCGCTGTTTGGCGGCACATCAAGGTTGACAGGGATCTTTGCAGATGCGTCGCAGCTTGATTTACACCAGGATCACTGTCGGATTGAGTGTGTCGGCAACGGCGCTGCTGTGTTGCCAGTGGGCCTACGCGGAAAGCAGCGCGGGCAGCGGCAGTTCGCCGCCCGATTTGAGCACGGTGGTGATCACGGCCACGCGCCATCCCCAGAGCAGTCAAGATCTGCCGGTCGCCATCAGTCGCGTCGAGCGCGCGAGCATCCAGCGCGGCAAGCTGCAGGTAAACCTGTCGGAATCGCTGCTCGAGGTGCCGGGCGCGTCGGTGCAGAACCGTCAGAACTATGCGCAGGACCTGCAGGTCTCGGTGCGCGGGTTCGGAGCCCGATCGGGCTTTGGCGTGCGCGGTGTGCGGCTGTATGCGGACGGCATTCCAGGCACGATGCCCGATGGCCAGGGCCAGTTTTCGCACTTCGATCTGGGTTCGGCCGACCGCATCGAGGTGTTGCGCGGGCCGTTCTCCGCGCTCTACGGCAATTCCTCGGGGGGTGTGATCGCCATCTTTACCGAGCAGCCGCCGCCGGGCCAGCAGTGGCAGGGCTCGCTGGCCGCGGGAAGCTTCGCTACCCGACGGGCGGCGCTCAAAGTGAGTGGCGGGCGGGAAGATGGGAACTTCCTGGTTGACCTGGCGCATTTCGAAACCAAAGGCTATCGCGATCACAGCGCCGCCCAGCGCAATAACTTCAATTCGCGAATAGCCATCGGACTGACGGAGAATTCCAGGCTGACCCTGATCGCCAACGTGGTGCAGACACCCAGCGTACAGGATCCGCTTGGCCTGACGCGGGCGCAGCTCTCGACGCCTGAGCAGGCGGGCGATAATGCCATCACCTATAACACCCGAAAATCGCTGCAGCAGGAGCAGGCGGGCGTGGTCTATGACCTGCACGCCGGCGCAGGCCTCGACCTGGCCGCGCTGGTTTACGGTGGGCATCGCGCCACGACCCAGTTTCAATCCATCCCGCAAGCCTCGCAGGCCCGGACGACGCACCCCGGCGGCGTCATCGATCTGGGCCGCAGCTTCTGGGGCACTGATATCCATGTGAGCGGCGAGCGCGAGCTGGCCGCCCGGCCGCTGCGACTGACCGCGGGCATCGCCTTTGACACCATGGACGAGGCGCGCCGTGGCTACCTGAATTTCGCCGGCTCAATGCTGGGCGTCACCGGTGACCTGCGGCGCAACTTGAGCAACCGGGTCTACGATCTCGACGAATACCTGCAGTTGCAGTGGGATCCGGCCGAGCAGTGGCGCGTGCTGGCAGGTGTGCGCCATAGCGTCGTCGATGTGCGCTCCATCGACCGTCTGGCAGCGCCGGGCGTAGCGGCTCAGACCGGCGTGCGCTACCAGGCCACCAATCCGGTCGCCGGCCTGACCTGGCGTGCGACCCGCGCGGTGTCTGTCTATGGTGCATTCGGCCGCGGCTTTGAAACGCCGACGCTCAACGACATTGCCTATCGCTCCGTGGACGGCAGCGTGCCCGGGTTGAATCTGGATCTGCGGCCCGCCCACAGCAACAACTACGAGCTCGGACTGAAGGCCTCCGGCGTGCGATCGGCGCTGGAGCTGAGCGTCTATCACATTGCTACGCGTGACGAGCTGGCGGTGCGGCAAAACAGTGGTGGGCGATCGGTTTTTCAGAATATCGCGGCGACCACGCGGCGCGGCATCGAACTCGGCGCGCGCACCTCGTTCAACTCATCGTGGAGTGGCCGGCTCGCCTATACCTGGATGCGCGCCGTGGTGGCCGAACCCTACCAGACCTGTACGGCCGTGCCCTGTCTGCAGGCGACGACCACCATTGCGGCCGGCAGCCGCCTGCCAGCGCTGCCGCAACACTCATTCTATTCAGCGCTCAGCTGGCAACCGACCAGGTGGGCGCTGACGCTCACCGCCGAGCTGATCGGGCGCGCGCAAATCTACGCGAATGATACCAACCTGGCCGCTGCCAGCGGCTATTGGCTGGGCAATCTGAGTCTGGGGTTGGAACAGTCACACTCTGGCTGGCGCTGCAGCGAATATGTGCGCATCGACAATGTCGCCGCCCGGCGTTACCTCGGCTCGGTGATCGTCAACGAGAGCAACAGCCGGTATTTTGAACCTGAACCGGGGCGCTCGTTCTATCTCATGTTTACGGTCGCGCATAAATAGCCGCCCGCAGCCGATCAATGGCCAAGCTGTCAGTGGGTCTGGTGGGTTATGGTCTGGCGGGGCGCCACCTGCACAGGCCGTTGATTAGCGCTGCAGGCATGGACATTGTTGCGGTGGTGTCGCGGCAGACCGAACTGCTGCACGCTGAACTGCCGGCGGCACGTGTCGTCAGCAGTATCGAGGCGCTGCTCGAAATCAAGCCCCTGGATCTGGTGGTGATTGCCAGTCCCAATCGCTGGCACTATTCGCAGACCATGCAGGCGCTCAATGCCGGCAAGCACGTGGTGGTCGACAAGCCGCTGGCAGCGAGCAGCGTCGAGGCGCGCGAACTCGCTGAGGCGGCCACTCGCCTGGGACGCAAACTCGCCGTGTTTCACAATAGGCGCTGGGACAGCGATTTTCTCACGCTGCAGAAGCTGCTGGCCGAAGGCGTGGTGGGCGAGCCGCTGTCTTTCCGGGCCCGATGGGATCGCTATCGACCCGAAGTTGCCGTGCGCTGGCGCGAGCGCAATGAAGCGGGCGCCGGCATCCTCTATGACCTCGGTTCCCACCTGATTGATCAGGCCTTGTGCCTGTTCGGTGCGCCGCAGTGGCTGCAGGCGAAGCTCTTTGCGCAGCGACCCGGCGCCGTGGTCGACGACGGCTTCGAAATTCTCATGGGCAGGGGGAATCTGCACATTTCGCTGGGCGCCAGCTCGGTGGCCGCTGATCATGCGTTTCGCTATCAGCTGGATGGCGCCATCGGTTCATTCAGAAAATCCGGGCTCGATCCACAGGCAGGGCAACTCGAATTGGGGATGCCCGTGTCGGATCCGAAATTCGGTGTGGAGCCACAAACGCAGTGGGGCGAATTGACGGTGGGCGTCACCGCGCTGCGCACGCCCGTGGAGCCGCAACGTGGCACCTGGCGGGTCTTTTACCAACAAATGCGCCGGGCCATCGAGACTGACGCCGCCGTGCCGGTCGCCGCCGCCGCTGCCAACCGGGTATTGCAGATTATCGAAGCGGCTCTACTCAGCAGCGCCGAGGGTCGCAGCGTCGGTCTGCAGCAAACCTGAATTTCGCTGAACGAACCGTCAACCGGGTCGCTGCGCAACCGGGTAAAGTGCCGGCTTCGCGGGCCGCTGCCTGCCAACTGAAACTGGAATCGACATGCTTCAGGTAGCCGTGGGCGCGGATGGCAGCGCCGAGTCCCTGCATCTGCTCGAGGCGCCGGCACCCGTGGCCGGAGCCGGCGAGCTGCTGATCGAAGTGGCTTATGCCGGGATCAATCGTCCCGATATTCTGCAACGCCAGGGCGCCTATCCGCCGCCGCCTGGCGCCTCGCTGGTGCTGGGCCTGGAAGTGTCGGGTCGGGTGGCGGCGCTCGGTGCCGGGGTCAATGGTTGGCAGGTTGGGGATAGCGTGTGCGCGCTGGTGCCAGGTGGTGGCTATGCCCAGTTGTGTACCACGCCGGCGGGCCAGGCCTTGCCGGTGCCGGCCAATCTGTCGTTGGCCGAAGCGGCGGCTCTGCCGGAAAACTGGTTCACGGTCTGGGTCAATCTGATTGAACACGGGCGGCTCAAGGCGGAGGATCGTCTGTTGGTGCACGGCGGATCCAGCGGCATCGGAGTCGCAGCGAGTCAGTTGGCCAAGTTGCTAGGCGTGGAGTGCATCGTCACCGTCGGCAGCGATGACAAGGCGCGTTTTTGCCGGGAATTCTCGGGCGTTACCGCGATCAATTACAACACCAACGATTTCGTCGCACGAGTGCGCGAGCTCACTAACGGAGCGGGCGTCGACGTGGTGCTCGACATGGTGGCCGGCGACTACGTACCGCGCAATCTCAGTGTGCTGCGGCACGACGGGCGGTTGGTGCTCATCGGCCTGCAGCGCGGTAACCGCGCGGAAATTGATCTGGCCGCTGTCATGCGCAATCGCCTGGTGGTTACCGGTTCCACCATGCGACCGCGCAGCATTCCGGAAAAAACCGCCATTCGCGCTGCACTGCTGCACAGCGTGTGGCCGGCACTGGCGGCCGGGCGGGCGCGCACCCACGTGCACTCGCTGTTTCCGCTGGCCGAAGCGGCCGCCGCACACCGGCTGATGGAGAGCGGCAAGTTCGTGGGCAAGATCCTGTTGCAGGTCCGATAGAGGGCTCGCCACCGTCGCAGTGATCCCTTAAGGCGTTAACAGGCCCTGGCGGCCCGCCAGCGCCTTGACGCGCTGTCTGAACCTGTGCAGTGAGGGTTCGGTATAACCATTGGGTTGCCGCAGGCCTTCGAACACCAGCGCACGGGCGGCCTGATAGGCGAGGCTCGTATCCTCGTTGCCTGCCATCCGGCGATAGAGCGGGTCACCGGCATTCTGCGCATCGACCTTGATCGCCATCCGCCGGAAGGCGGCGTCGATATCGGCAGCGCTTACCACGCCGTGCAGCAGCCAGTTCGCCATGTGCTGGGATGAAATGCGCAGCGTGGCACGGTCCTCCATCAGGCCAATTTCGTGGATATCCGGCACCTTTGAGCAGCCCACGCCCTGATCAACCCAGCGCACGACATAGCCGAGTATTCCCTGGGCATTGTTGTTCAGTTCATCGAGTATTTCCTGGGCGCTCCAGTTTCGGCTGACGTCCAGCGGCAGCTCCAGCAACCCATCGAGCGCAGGCACGGCTTCGTGCCGTATCTGTGCCTGGCGGGCCAGGACATCGACCGCGTGGTAATGCATGGCGTGCAGGGTAGCGGCGGTGGGCGAGGGCACCCAGGCGGTGCTGGCGCCCGCGCGCGGATGAGCGATCTTCTGCTCCAGCATGTCGGCCATGCGATCCGGGGCCGCCCACATGCCCTTGCCGATCTGTGCCTTGCCGGACATGCCGCAGGCGAGACCAATGCGCACATTGCGATCTTCATAGGCGGAAATCCATTGCGATGATTTCATCTCACCCTTGCGTACCATCGCACCAGCATGCATCGAAGTGTGTATTTCATCGCCGGTGCGATCCAGAAATCCGGTATTGATGAACACGATCCGGTTCCTGACGGCGTGGATACAGGCCGCCAGATTGGCCGAAGTGCGGCGTTCTTCGTCCATCACGCCAACCTTGATGGTGTAGCGCTCGAGGCCCAGCAGGTCCTCGATGGCATCGAACAGCCGATTGGTGAAATCGGCTTCTGCCGGGCCGTGCATCTTCGGTTTGACGATGTAGATCGAGCCGCGACGGCTATTGCGCCAGCGTCCCTGTGCCCGAAGGTCGTGCAGTGCGATCAGGCTGCTGACGATGCCATCGAGTATCCCCTCCGGCGCTTCCGTGCCGTCGCCGAGCAGCACTGCCGGTGTGCTCATCAGGTGACCGACGTTGCGCACCAGCAGCAGGCTGCGGCCGTGGAGCGTCAATGCCTTGCCGTCGGGCGCCAGGTAGTGCCGATCGCTATCGAGCGTGCGCGTCATCACGCGACCGTTCTTGTCGAAGCGGGCGGTGAGGTCGCCCTTCATCAACCCCAGCCAGTTGCGGTAGGCGGCTACTTTGTCCTCGGCGTCAACCGCCGCGATCGAATCCTCCAGATCGACGATGGTCGAGAGTGCGGACTCCAGCATCACATCGGCCAGCCCGGCCGGATCCTGGCGGCCGATGCGGTGCTCGCGGTCGATCAGCAGTTCGATGTGAATGCCATGATGACGCAGCAGGATGGCGCCCGGTGCTGCCGGATCGCCCGCGTAGCCCGCCAGCGCCGTGGGATCTGCGAGCGGCGGCACCAGTGCGCCGTGCATCACACGATAATCAGTGACCGCCGTGTGGCTGCCCGAGGCCAGGGGAACTGCTGCGTCCAGAAACGCCTTGGCGCGCGCGATGACCGTGGCGCCGCGCGCAGCGTCATAACCCTTGCCGGGCGCCGGCACGCCGGCAACCGCATCGGTTCCGTAGAGTGCGTCATACAAGCTGCCCCAACGCGCGTTGGCCGCGTTGAGTGCAAAGCGCGCATTGAGCACCGGCACGACCAGCTGCGGTCCGGCCAGCAGGGCCATTTCCTCATCGACGCGCGTCGAGGCAACGCTGAAGGAGGCCGGCGCCGCAACCAGGTAACCGATGTCGCGCAGGAATGCCTGATACGCATCCGGGTCGGGCGGTACGCCGGGGCACTGCTGATGCCAGGCGTCGATTTTGGCCTGCAGCTCATCGCGCTGGCGGAGCAGAGCGCGATTCTCTGGAGTGAACCGGGCGTAAATGTCCGCCATGCCGGTCCAGAACGCGCTGGCCTCGATACCGGTGCCAGGCAGCACCTGGGCGGCGATAAACCGTTCAAGCACCGTCGCAATTTTCAGGCCGGCGCGCTCCAGCATGCTCATGGTCATTTGCCCTCTGAGAGCGGGCCGCCCGCGGATCGGGCAGCGTGTCTCGACACGGGTATTATGCACGCAGCTGTGCCAGGATTTCGTAGCAGCGCAATCGTGCCGCATGATTGAAGATCTGCAAGGACTGCGCGGCGCTGCAAACAGTTATGGGGCCGCGAGCAAGAGGGCGTTTCCCGAGTGATCAAGCTGCTACTCATCTACGGCGGTCACAGCGGCGGCAGGACTGCGGCCATGGTGCAGGCCGTGCTCGAGGGTATTGCCCGGGCCGGCGAGGGCGTTGAGTGCCGCGCCAGGCCGGCTCTGCAAGCCGGCATAGACGATCTGCTCTGGGCGCAGGGCCTGCTCATCGGCACGCCCGAGCATTTCGGGTATATGTCAGGCGCCGTCAAGGATTTCATGGATCGAACCTACTATCCGGCCGAAGGCAAGGTGAACAGCCTGCCCTATGTGCTGTTCGTCAGCGCTGGTAACGACGGCAACGGCGCGGTGAGCTCAATCGAACGCATTGCGCTGGGGTTCAACTGGAAGCGGGTGGCGCAACCGGTCATCGCACGCGGTGCATTGAGCGCAGCTGATCTCGAGCATTGCCGCGAACTGGGCGAGACCGTCGCTGCCGGGCTGCTCTACGGTATCTTCTAGACAGAATTGTGGCGGACTACAGATCGCTCAGGGAGTCTGGCAACTTTCTCGGTTGCAGCCCGCACTCGCGCGACTCCGCACTCTCCCACCACCAGCGTCCGGACCGGCTGTCTTCGCCGGGCGCAACGGCGCGCGTGCAGGGCGCACAGCCGATGCTCGCGTAACCCTGGTCATGCATCGGGTTGTACGGCAGCTTGCGGGCGCGCACGTAAGTCCAGATTTCTTCCTGGGTCCACTGCAGCAGCGGGCTGATTTTCTGCAATCGGTAGCGCTCATCCCATTCGATCGGTTTGGTGCCAGCGCGCGCCGCCGACTGCTCATGACGCACGCCCGTCACCCAGGCGTTGTAGCCAGCAATCGCGCGTTTGAAGGGCTCGAGTTTGCGGATCTCGCAGCAGCCCAGGCGCTGCTCCAGCCCACGATAGAAGCCGTTGACGCCGTGGCTGGCTACAAGATTCTGCACGGCCGGTGCCTGCGGAAACACCAGGCGAATCGAGCGCCCATAGTGCTGGCTGATGCGCTCGAGCAGCTCAAGCGTAGGCTCGGGCAGCCGGCCGGTATCGACCGTGAAGACATCGATCTGCGGCGCGTGTTCGAAGATCAGATCTATCAGCACGCTGGCCTCGGCGCCCAGGCTGCTGGCGTAGGTCACGCGCCGATACTGCCTGAGCGCCTGCTGCAGCAGCGCCACTGATTCACTGATCTTGTCGGGCGCAATCGGCAGCGCAACGCGGCGGAAACTTGGCTCGGCCATGGCCGTATTCTCTGCCAGCATCTCATAACTTGTTGTTATGAGCATGCTTTGACTTTTTTGTCGTCGCTATAACAGGTGTGGCTGGCCGGGTGGCGGAGCGCCGCTCGTTGTATGACAATCGTGGCTCTGCTCCGAAACCGTGAGCGCCCCATTCAGGGTTCAACCATGCGTTGTGGATCGATCAGACGGATCACCATCGCGGCATTTTGCTGCATCGGCGCGTGCGCAGTGGCCGCGCTGGCCGGCGCACCGCAGAGCGCGGACTCGGCCCGGAATTGGCCTGCGGGTGGCCGCGATGGCGACGGCACTTACTTCAGTCCGCTCGACACCATCAACGCGGCCAATGTCGATCGGCTCGGCTTCGCGTGGCAATACGATCTGGGCACGCACCGCGGCCAGGAGGCCACGCCGATCGTGATCGACGGCGTCATGTACACCTCTGGAACCTGGGGCTACGTTTACGCGGTCGACGCCGCGAGCGGCCGGGAACTGTGGCGCTACGATCCCAAGGCGGCCTACGCCGCGGCGCGCAACCCGTGCTGTGACCTGGTCAATCGCGGTGTCGCAGTGTGGAAGGGCCGGGTGTATGTCGCCGCAGTGGATGGTCGCCTGCACGCACTGGATGCCGCGACCGGCGCCAGGCTCTGGGACGTCGATACGATTGCCGATCATTCCTTGCCCTATTCGAGCTCTGGAGCGCCGCAGATTGCCGGCAAGGTGGTGGTAATCGGCAACAGCGGCGCGGATCTGCACCGCGGCGGCGTACGCGGCTATGTTTCCGCGTACCAGCTGGAAACCGGCAAGCTGATGTGGCGCTTCTACACTGTCCCGCCGGCGCGCGGGCAGCCCTATGAGAACCCGGAGCTGGCGCGCGCCGATCAGACCTGGGATGCGACGCGCCAGCCGGAATACAAGGGTGGTGGGACGGCCTGGGACGGCTTCGGTTACGACGCCAAACTCAACCTGGTCTATTTCGGCACGGCTAACGCGGCTCCCTACGATCAGCGACAGGTGGGTCCTTCGCGTCTCGACCTGCTCTACACGGCGAGCATTCTGGCCGTGCACGCCGATACCGGCCGGCTGGCCTGGCATTACCAGACGACGCCGCATGACCTTTGGGACTATGACTCGGTACAGAAACTGGTGCTCGCCGACCTGCGCATCAAGGGTCGCATCCGGCATACGATCATGCAGGCCTGCAAGAACGGTTTCTTCTACGTACTGGATCGCGAATCGGGCGAACTGCTGTCCGCGGCCAGTTACACCTACGTCAATTGGGCGTCCGGCGTCGATCAGAGGACCGGGCGACCGGTGCTGACGCCACAATCCGACTGGTATTCGGGACCGAAGAATGTCTATCCCTCCTGGGCCGGTGGCCACACCTGGAACCCGATGTCCTACAGCCGCTACACCGGCCTGCTGTACATTCCAGTGCTCGATGTACCCAACGTGTGGGTGGACATGGCTCACAACGGCGGCACGGTCAAGTACATCGATGGCTTCTTTACCGCCAACGGCATCATGCCGGATGACAGCTACGATCCGGAGAGCCTGCAGCGACTGTTCGGACCGTTGCCGGATCTGAAGACGATTGAAAGCGAGCGTCGCGGCAAGCGCGTCCGTGAACTCATCCGCGCCTGGGATCCGGTGGCGCAGCGGGTCGTCTGGGAGCATGAAACTTCCTTCGGCATGCGTGGCTACGATGGCGGAATCATGAGCAGCGCGGGCAATCTGGTGTTCCAGGGTCGCGGCAGCGGTGAATTGTGGATTTACGCCGCGGATTCGGGCAAGGTCCTGAAGGTCATTCAGACCGGCAGTCATATCATGGCGGCGCCGATGACCTACGCCATCAACGGTGTGCAGTACGTTGCTGTGCAGGTCGGCTACGGCGGTGCGGCGATTACGGTGGGGTCGATTCCCGTCAAAAGCGCCGCCTATCGTTACGACAACAGCAACCGCATCATTGCCTTCAAGCTCGACGGTGGTCCGGTGCCCACGCCGCCACCGCGTGTCGATGAACCCTTTCCCAAGCCGCCCGAGCAGAAGGCGGATGAGCAGAGTATCCGGTCCGGCGAAATCAAGTTCATCCAGGAGTGCTCGCGCTGCCACGTGCTGGGCCCAAGCATTACGCCGGACCTGCGCAAGCTCAATCCGGGTTTCCAGTCGGCCTTCAAGGACATCGTGTTGCGCGGCTTGGTGGCGCCGACCGGCATGGAGCGCTTCGACGATATCCTCAGCGAAAAGGACGTCGATGATATCCAGGCCTATCTCATCGATGAGAGCTGGAAAGCCTACCGGGCGCAAGAGTCGGCGTCCGCCCACCCGCACTAATCCATAACAATAAGGTTTCAATGACCACCGACTCACCCGCCAGCGAACTCGCCCATACGCTGCAACCACGCAAACTGACTGGAGTGGAAAAATCCATGCTGCGTGCAATCGTTGTGGCTGCGTTGGCGATGAGTATCTGTGTGCCCGCCGCACGTTCGGCAGAGCTATGGATCAGCAATGCGCAGCTCATCGATGGCACCGGCAGCGCCACGGTGCCGATGGTCAATCTGCACATTGTGGCCGGCCATATCGCCGAAATCACACCGGCAGCCATCAGAGCTGGCGCGCTGGATCTGCACGGCGCGTTTCTGATGCCCGGGTTTATCGACGCGCATACTCACATCGAAGATCCGGCGTCGGCACGCCGCGCGCTGCTTGCGGGCGTGACCACCGCCCGCGTGCTGGGCGATGCCTATCTGAAGGCAATGGCGACTCGTGATCTGGTGCGCCGGGGTGATGTGCAGGGTCCGGAGATGCTGGCGGCGGGCGGCATCGTGCGGCCGCGGCTCGGCGAACCCTTCATACTCGGCTTCCCTCAGTTTGGCCGTTACCTCGACAACCCGCTGCAGGGCGTGGACAACGTCGCCGAGGTGGTTCGCGCGCTCATCGCCCGCGGCGCGGACGTCATCAAGGTTGGCGCCAGCGAGCGCGCGGGAATGGCCAGCACCGACCCGCGGCGCCAGGAACTTTCCTACGAAGAAATCCGCGCCGCAGTGCAGGAGGCGACCAAGGCAGGCCTGTTCGTGGCCGCTCATGCGCATGATCGCAACGGCGCCAATGCCGCGGTTCGGGCCGGCGTGCGCAGTATCGAGCACGGCACCTATCTTGACGATGAGACCCTGAACCTGATGCACCAGCAGGGTACATTCTTTGTGCCCACCCTGGCGATCATGAGCCCACTGGGCGATCCGCACGGCACCAGCGCTGACAGCATTGCACTGCAAGTGCGCACGCTGCACATGATGCGGCCATTGCGCGATGCGGTTCGCAAGGCCAGGGCGCTCGGCATCACGGTGGCGGTGGGCACGGATGGCAGCTACGGCGATGGCGACGACTCAGCGCGCGTGCGCCCGGCAGACGAGATTGCCGAACTGCTCGGCTGCGGCTATACGCCGCTCGAGGCCATTTCCGCGGCCACCCGCAATTCGGCGCGCGTGCTCGGTATCGAGGCGCGCACCGGTACCGTGGCAGTCGGCCTCGAGGCGGACCTGCTGGTGGTCGCCCGCGATCCGCGCATCGATGCCACGACACTCTATGAGCCCATGCTGGTGGTCAGCAATGGCGCGGTGGTGTTGAATCGTCTGTGAGCGCAGCGCTCGCCGGCATTCGCGTCCTGGATCTGTCCCGCGTGCTGGCTGGCCCGTGGGCGACGCAGACGCTGGGTGATCTGGGCGCCGAGATCATCAAGATCGAGCGGCCGGGCACCGGTGATGACACGCGTACCTGGGGCCCACCTGACGTCAAGGGCGCGGGCTATTCGGCCTATTACGCCAGCACCAATCGCAACAAGCGCTCTGTCGCCGTCAATATGGCAATGCCCGAGGGTCGAGAGCTGCTGGTCGCGCTGGCGCAGAAGTCCGATGTGCTGGTCGAAAATTTCAAGGTCGGGGGCGCGGCCCGTCACGGGCTGGACTATGCCACGCTCGGCAAGCTCAACCCGCGCCTGATCTATTGCTCGATCACCGGCTTCGGCCAGACCGGACCCTATGCTGCGCGCGCCGGCTACGACGCGATGATCCAGGGCATGGGCGGTCTGATGAGTATCACCGGCAAGCGCAGTGACGAGCCCGGCAGCAGTCCGCAGAAGGTGGGTGTGGCCGTGGTTGACCTGACGACCGGGTTGTACGCCGCCATCGCCATCCTCGCGGCGCTGGTGCAACGTGGTCGGACTGGCTGCGGTCAGTACATCGATCTGTCGCTGCTCGATGTGGCAGTGGCCATGCTGGCCAACCAGGGTCTGAATTTTCTCGCCACCGGTGTGGCGCCTGAGCGTCGCGGTAACGCGCACCCAAGCATCGTGCCGTACCAGGATTTCCCGACACGGGATGGCTGGATCATGCTGGCGATCGGCAACGACGGCCAGTTCGCGCACTTCTGCCGCTGCGCTGCGCGCGCGGCCTGGTCGAGCGATCCGCGCTTTGCGAGCAACCAGCAGCGCGTGGTCAATCGCGCGTTGCTGGTGCCACTGATCACGGAAATCATGCAGACGCGCAGCACGCGCGCCTGGCTGGACGTGCTGGAAGCCGCGGGAGTGCCCTGCGGACCGATCAACACTATTGCCGAAGCATTCGCCGACCCGCAGGTCGCCGCGCGCGGCCTGCATGTCGAGATTCCTGCCGCACCGACCGACGCGACTAAGCCCGCCCGAACGGTGCCGAGCATTGCCAGCCCGCTGCGCCTGTCTGCATCGCCGGTCAATTATCGCCTGCCGCCGCCGGCACTCGGCGCGCATACGCGCGTAGTGCTGGCTGAGATTCTCGGACTGAGTGGCGCGCAGCTGGATGCGCTGGTGCAGCTGGGCGCTATCGCCTGGCGGCGCGTCGGGTGATTGCCTATGTTTTCGGTGGGCGCGGCCGCAGTACCTGTCCGGGGTGCTTGCCCGTGGGTTTTCCGGCATCGATCACCCACTCGCCCGAAACCATCACCGCAGGAATGCCCAACGGCGGCAGCTCGGGGTGTTCGATGCTCGACTGATCGATAACCGTGGCCGGGTCGAACAACACCAGGTCAGCGATGTATCCGGGGGCGATGCGGCCGCGGTCCTTGAGTCCCAGGCGCTGCGCCGACAGCCCGGTCATCTTATGCACCGCGAGTTCCAGCGGCAGCACTTTCTGCTCGCGTACGTAGTGACCCAGAATGCGCGGGAAGGTGCCGGCGCCGCGTGGATGCGCGCCATGCAGCTCGCCATCGCTGCAGAAGCTGATCCACGGCTGCGCCACGAACCAGCGCACATCGTCCTCGCTCATCGAGGTGCCGATGATGTCCTCCATCTGCAGATCGGAATTGACCTCGGCCATGGTGGCCCTGACGATGCGCATGTAGGTATCCACATCGCTCAACTGCCAGATTGCGGCGATCTCGGCCAGCGTCTTGCCAGCCACGGCGGGTTCGGGCGTGTAATGCGCGAGGCGGATGGCGGCGGCGCCGCCATTGTCGGCCAGCGCCTTGCGCACCTTGGCCGGGTTGAAGAAATCCCGATCGGTGATCAGTACGCGGATGCCCGAGTGCCAGTAGGTGTAAGGATAAACATCGGCCCGCAGGTCGATGTGTTCGCGCTGCGCGGTCTGCAGATACGCCGGCATGCGTTTGGCCGCCAGATGCCACATCGGCGTGGACCCCAGCTTGATATGGGTGATTTCCACGGGAATCCCGGCCTCGCGCCCGATGCGCAGGATTTCATCGTAGGACTTGAAGACATCGTTGCCCTCATCGCGCACGTGCGAGATATAGAAACCGCCGGCGCTGGCCGCGAGCTTCGCGAGCTCTACCACTTCCTCGGTGGTCGCGAAATGGCCTTGCTCGTACTCGAGCCCCGTGGACAGGCCGAATGCGCCGGCCCGCAGCTCCGCTGCGAGCACGCTTTTCATCTGCGCCAGTTCGGCGGGCGTGGAGGGACGGAACAGGTCCTTGCCCATGGCCTGGGCGCGCACCGTGGCGTGACCCACCATGCTCGCCACGTTGAGGGCAGGCGGGGTGGCTTCGAGCTTGCTGAAATAATCGCGCAGCGGAAAGCTGGACTCACCATCCTGGCCGACGAGCATGGTTGTCACGCCCTGGCGGGTCTGCGTGGCGGCATCCAGATCCTGCAGCAAGCCGCGGTCGGCGTGGCTGTGCATGTCGATGAATCCGGGTGCCAGCACCAGCCCATGCGCATCGCGGACTGCCTCGCCGGCTTGCGGCGGCAGGTGCGCCGCCACTGCGACGATCCTGTTGCCCTGGATACGCACATCGCCGATGAACCCAGCCCGCCCCGTGCCGTCAATGACGCGCGCGTGCTGCAGCAACAGGTCAGCGGCATGCAGCGGGGGCGCAAGGCCGATCAGGCCAATTGAGATCAGGCGGAGTAGCTGGCGCATAAGGGTCACCCTACCTCATCCTGCTGAGCGAGGGGCCGGCATCGCCGAGACCGCCTCGATGAACATATTGAACAGCTCGGCCTGAGACGACACCCCGAGTTTGCCATAGATGTTCTCACGATGGACTCTGACCGTACCGGGCGAGATGCCCAGCGAATACGAAATCGATTTGCTTGAGTAGCCCCGCAGTACCAGCTTGACCACCTCGCACTCGCGCGTGGTCAGCACGTTGCAGCCAAAATTGTCGGCCGCTTCCTGTACCAGGCGGCCGAGTTCCGGTTCGTGCACCGTCATCGCAGTTGATTGTGCTGTGCTCCAGTGCAGGCGTGCCAGCGCGTACAACAGAGGCTGCACGGCCTCGAGCTCGTGCACCTCGGCCTCGCTGAAACCGACGCAGCTCTCAGAGCGCTCGAGGCTCACGGCCAGGCTTATACCCGCCTCCAGGGGCCAGAGGTAATTGACCTCGTCGCCAATGCGTCCGGTCGCGTAGTGGGCGCGGTGGTACTCGCTGTCGAGGAAGCCGTCCGGCGTGATATCGCCGAGTCGGCAGACTTCAGGGCGATCGAGTGTCAGGCTCATCAAAAAAAAGGGGTCAAGCACGTAAAAAGCGCCGACATAAGTGGTCAGCCCCTTCTCGCGCCAGCTGCCGGTGAAGTTCTCGCACAGCATCTCCGGGGTGGCATGCTGGCGGTATACCATCACCATCCACCAGTCGAACTGCAGAACCGAGTGCAGGGCTTCGATCAGGCGCGGCGCAAAAGCTG
>JAYTUZ010000178.1:0-3618 GCA_043744295.1 Gammaproteobacteria bacterium
GTCAGTGGGCATCGTGCGCGGCCTGCCGGTGCTCGATCTGGACTACCGTGAAGATTCCGAAGCCGAGACCGACATGAACGTGGTGATGAACAACGGCGGAGGCTTCATCGAGGTGCAGGGCACGGCCGAAGGCCATGCGTTCCGGCGCAATGAGCTCGATGCGCTGCTGAATCTCGCTGCCACCGGCATCGGCGAGCTGTGTGCGCTGCAGCTGCAGGCGCTGACGGACTGAGTGCATGCAGGTTGTGCTGGCCACGGCCAATGCCGGCAAGCAGCGCGAGTTGGTGGCGCTGCTGGCGCCTTTGAATATCGAGCTGTTGTTGCAGTCGGCGCTGGGCATAGAGGCCATCGAAGAAACCGGCACCAGCTTCGAGGCCAACGCGCTGCTCAAGGCGCGTCACGCGGCCGCCCGTTCCGGGCTGGCGGCGCTGGCCGATGATTCCGGCCTCGAGGTCGATGCGCTGGGCGGGCGACCCGGCGTGTACTCGGCGCGCTACGCGCGCCCCGGTGCGAGCGATGCAGAAAACAACGCGCGACTGATCAGCGAACTCGGGCAGGTGGGCGATGCGCAGCGCAGCGCGCGTTATCGTTGCGTGCTGGCGCTGGTGCGCAGCGCTGCTGATCCCGCGCCGCTGGTGGCGCAGGGCAGTTGGGAAGGCCGCATCGCGCGCCAGGCGGCCGGCACTGGCGGGTTTGGCTACGATCCGTGGTTCATTCCGCTCGGTTTCAGCTGCACCGTCGCGCAGCTGTCGGGCGAGCAAAAGAACAAGCTCAGCCATCGCGCCCAGGCGCTGCGCCAGCTCACCGCAGAGTTGGGCAAGTGGCGGTGACGATGCCGCCGCTGGCGCTCTATCTGCACTTTCCCTGGTGCGTCAGGAAGTGTCCGTACTGCGATTTCAATTCGCACACGCTGCACGGCCAGGTGCCGGAGCAACAGTACCTGGACGCATTGCTGGCCGATTTGAGTGCGCAGGCGCCGCTGGGCGGTGGGCGCGAAATCAGCAGCATATTTCTGGGTGGCGGCACGCCGAGCCTGTTTTCGCCCGACGCCTTCGCGAGACTGTTCGCGGCCATCCGCAGGCTGCTGCCACTGCAGCCACAGGCCGAGATCACCCTCGAGGCCAACCCCGGCACCATTGAGCGCGGCCGCTTCACCGAGTACCGCGCCGCCGGCATCAATCGCGTGTCGCTGGGGGCGCAGAGTTTTGCGCCAGCAATTCTCGAGCGGCTCGGGCGTATTCATTCGGCCGATGACACGCGGGTCGCTGCCGCCGAGTTGCACGCCGCGGGCTTGAGTAACTTCAATCTGGATCTGATGTACGCACTGCCGGACCAGGATCTGGCGGGCGCACTGGCCGACGTGCACGCGGCCCTGCAACTGCAGCCCGCGCACCTCTCGCATTACCAGCTCACGCTCGAGCCTGGCACGGTGTTCGGCGCATTGCCGCCGAGCGGCCTTCCCGACGAAGACCTCGCGGCGCAAATGCAGCAGCACTGCCAGGCTGCGATCGCCGCGGCCGGTTACCTGCAATACGAGGTATCGGCCTACGCGCGCGCCGGTGCGCAGTGCCGCCACAATCTCAACTACTGGAATTTTGGCGACTACTTCGGCGTTGGCGCCGGCGCGCACGGCAAGCTCACCGATGCGCAAAGCGGCGTGATGGCCCGCAGCGTGCGCGAGCGCGAACCGCGGCGCTACCTGGCGCGTGGCGCTGCCGAACCCCTGCTGCTGCGCGAGGTCAGCGACGACGACCTGCCCTTCGAGTTCATGATGAACGCGCTGCGCCTGACGGCAGGCTTTGAAGGTCCGCAGTTCGAAGCGCGCACCGGCTTGCCCTGGTCGGCGATCGAGCAGCGTGTCGAACGGTTGCGTGAACGCGGACTGCTTGAGCAGGCAGCCGGATGGTGGCGCGCCACGGAGCTGGGCCAGCGTTTTCTGAACGATCTCATTGGGGCATTCCTGCCCGATGGCGCGGCTTCAAGGCCCGTCTGCGACGCTCGGGGTCTTGCTGCTCACTCGCCAACTCACCGGAAAATTCCAGAAGGCCCCGTGGTTTAGCTCATTCGCCGCGGCGCTGCGCTTGTTATGCACAGCCAACGCTTGAGCCAACCACAAATTAGACAATTACGGGCAGCATTGCAGGCCAGGTGGCATTTGTCACATTTAACCTATTGATTTAACAGGCTGTAATGCCTTGGTCATTTATTGTCCAATCCGACAGATATGCATATTTGGCGTATTCTGGGGCCACGCGCAAAGCAATTGCCCACAGAGTTATCCACAGAAATTGTGGATAAGAAAAGCTGCCGCCGGCCTGTTCCCGTATGCCCCTT
Organism: Gammaproteobacteria bacterium; assembly: GCA_043744295.1. Lineage (GTDB taxonomy): Bacteria > Pseudomonadota > Gammaproteobacteria > Steroidobacterales > Steroidobacteraceae > FEN-1191. The sequence goes on from JAYTUZ010000178.1 coordinate 2,335, forward strand.
GTCGTGCCGGCCTCCCGCGGCTAGACTGCGCGCCCCATTTTCGATCCACAAGCCCGGGTTGACCATCATGAAAGCAGCGACCCATCCGGACTATGCCGAAATCAGCGTGACCTGCAGCTGCGGCAACACCTTCAAGACCCGCTCCACCATGGGTCAGGATCTGCAGCTCGACGTCTGCTCGAACTGCCATCCGTTCTACACCGGCAAGCAGAAGATGGTCGACACCGCCGGTCGCGTCGATAAATTTCGCAAGAAATACGCCGCCGCCGCAGCGCGCTGAGCGCCGGGTCGGCGAGTCCTCGATAGACCTGGATAGTCGACTGCGTCACTTTAGTGACGCGTTGCGCGACCGATACCTTGATTCCACATGTTGCGCATGTAACGCTGCCGTCTGTTGCACGTTATGTCGCGCGCAACCCGTCGGCAACCATCCAGGAATCGGCCCCGCATGGACAACAAACCCTTTGAGCTTGCCAATCCCGCCACGGGCGTGAAATCACTCCTGCCGGTGCGCTCCGGCACGATCGGGCCGCAGGTAGTGGATATCAGCGCCGTCCCCAAAGATCACGGCGTGTTTACCTTCGACCCGGCCTTCGGCGCCACGGCCAGTTGCGAAAGCCGGATCACCTACATCGATGGTGACGCCGGCGTGCTGCTGTATCGCGGTTATCCGGTCGAGCAGCTGGCGGCGCGCAGCTCATTCATGGAAGTGGCCTACCTGCTGATCTACGGCGAACTGCCGAGCGCGCAGCAGCTGGCAGCCTATAGCGGCAGCATCACGCGCCACACCATGATCAACGAATCGCTGCTGCGCTTTACCAACGGTTTCTATCACAATGCCCACCCGATGGCGATGGTCTCGGCGGTGGTGGCCTCGATGGCGGCTTTCTACTACGACTCGATGGACAACCACGACCCGCGGCATCGCGAAATCTTCTCGCATCGCATCGTCGCCAAGCTGCCCACCATTGCTGCGGCCGCGCACAAGCACGCGCTCGGACAGCCCTTCATCTATCCGCGCAACGATCTCGACTACTGTTCCAACCTGTTGAACATGTTCTTCGCCGTGCCCTGCGAAGCCTATTCGGTCGATCCGGTGGCCGCGCAGGCGCTCGACCTGCTGTTCATCCTGCATGCCGATCACGAACAGAACGCCAGCACTTCAACCGTGCGCCTCGCCGGCAGTACCGGCACCAACCCTTACGCCGCCGTGTCGGCCGGCGTTTCGGCGCTCTGGGGTCCGGCGCATGGTGGGGCCAACGAAGCCGTGCTCGATATGCTCGA
>JAYTUZ010000179.1:0-12606 GCA_043744295.1 Gammaproteobacteria bacterium
TCGATGATGGCGATGTTGCGGCACAGGCTCTCGGCTTCCTCCAGATAATGAGTGGTCAGGATGATGGTGGTGCCGTGGGCGTTGATGTCCTGGAGGAATTCCCACATGGAACGGCGATTCTCGATGTCGACGCCGGCGGTGGGCTCATCGAGCACCAGCAGGCGCGGCTCGTGCATCAGCGCACGCGCGATCATCAGGCGACGTTTCATGCCACCCGAGAGCGCCCGCGCCTGGCCGTTGCGCCGTTCCCAGAGTTGCAGCTGGCGCAGGTATTTCTCGGCGCGGACGCGCGCCACGGAGCGTGGGATGCCGTAAAAGCCAGCCTGATTGACCACGATTGTCAGCGGCGTTTCAAACTGGTTGAAATTGAGTTCCTGCGGCACCACGCCAATGCAGGATTTGGCGCGCTCGAGGGCGCTATCCAGATCGTGACCGAAAACACTGGCCGTGCCTGCGCTCTTGTTGACCAGCGAGGTAATGATGCCGATCAGCGTGGTCTTGCCGGCGCCGTTGGGGCCGAGCAGGGCGAAAAAATCGCCCTGCTCGACGTCCAGATCGATGCCCTTGAGCGCCCGTACGCCGTTAGCGTAGACCTTGGTCAGACCCCGTACGGAAAGCGCCTGCATGCGAACGCGGCAATCAGCGCGCGAGCTCGAACAGGCTCGAGGGCACCCAGCCTTCGTTGCCCAGCTCGTCGGTGACTTTCCACCAGATGCCTTCCTTGTCGCCCGTCGGGTACATGGTCATGCCGACATCGAGATCGCGCACCACCGTGGCCTTCAGGTTGGGCTTTTCATAGAGCTTGCCGGGCTTGGCCATGGAGACCGACTGTCCGACATTGTCGGCCTTGGCATCAGGCTTGAGCTGCTTGACGTCATCCACCAGTTTGGTGAACGCCTGCAGATAAGCCATGGTCACCACCTGGCCGATTTCGGTGTTGGCGTAGCCGCTGGCGCCGCCGGCGGCAAAGCCGCCGAAAAAGCCCAGCCCCCCGCCCGCACCCCAACCCAGGTCGGTCTTCTTGGCGTGCCCCTGCTGCAGGGAAACCTGCTCGGTCGAGCGCACGTCGGTCAGTGTGAGGACCACATCGGCGGTCTTGCTCTTGAGGCTGATGCCCCCGAGCAGTACCCCGCCAAGGCCCGGCACCAGACCGCCAAGAATGCCCCCGAGCTTGCGCCCGCCGGAATTGCTGTTCTTGTTGACGATATCGGGCACCAGCACGTAGTCGGCCGCCTTCATCTGGCCCTTGCCGATGTTGGAGCCGCCGCGCATTTCGCCCGACCCGGCCAGGGCCCGCTCCTTCTCCGCCGCCGCCAGGCCCTTGCCGCGATCGACCAGCGTAAAGCACTTGGACTGGGACACGAACACCTTGATGAGCGCTTCGGGCGATTCAAGCTGCAGTTCCTGCCACCAGCGGTTTTCCGGCTCGGTGACTGCCAGCGTGCCAATTTTCTTGTCGCAGGTGGGTATGACCGGTTCTTTGGTGTCCTTCTCGGTAGCCTGGACGCCGCCCGTGAGCGCAGCGCCTGCCAGCGCCGCCGCTACCCAGAATCTTGTTCCGTTGCGCAACATGGATAACTCCCGCAGGTTACTTGGGGCACGAAGTGCCGGACGGCCCAGATATTAACGCAGCCGGGCTCCGTACGTCACAGCGGCGGTAGTTGAATTCAGGGTTTCGGCAGCCAGCATCTGCAGTCCCCAGCTCTGCAGGCGCTCCAGTTCGCGGGTTTGCTCGAGCGCCGCGGCGATCATCAATGCGTGCCAGAGGGCCGGCCTGCACTCCCAGCGCGGGCGAATGAAGACCGGTCGCTGCTCGGCGTACCAATCGAGATCGGCCAGGCGGCAGCGTGCCAGCAGCTGCGCGCACTCGCCGCTCATGCCGAGCGCCAGGCGTGCCGTGAGCCGGTTGGCGCGCGCCAGGTGCCAGGCCAGCAGCAACACCCGCCGGATCAGGGATGTGGGCATGGGTTGCGGACGGGCCGTGAATTCGCGCGCTGGCGGCAGCTCGTGCACCGAGGCACGCGGCAGCGCCGCCCACAATTGCGCCTGTGCGAAACCCGCATCGAGCAGCAGGTAGGGGCAGCGCACCAGCCGTCGCCGCGCCGGTGCGCCCAGCGCCTGCCAACGCCAGCGCAGGCCGCCAAGGGCTGGCCCAACGGCGCCGTCAGCCCCGCTGGCGCCGGTCAGCGCCTCCACCACGGCTTCATTGATTTCGGCCAGCGGCTCGAGCACGGAACTGTCCCAACGCCCAGGCGGCGGAAGTTCGGCAGATTGCGGTTCACTCATGCATTCCTCCCCGTTCCCACGACATATTGCTGCCATCCGGGGCTGGAAAGCCAGTTGCAAATTTGGGATATTTCACACAAATTCACCAGGATGCCGGAAACACGGCAAATAACAGGGGGCACCCATGCGCATCTCCGACGACCGCTACAGCCGCGACCGGCTGCGACTCGACATCGCGATTCATTTCATCCGCCACGAGGCCCGCACCCACACCATTCGCCAGTGGACCGGCCTGACGGACGATCGCATCCGCAAGCTGTACCGCTCCTACCTGCACGGCGGCGGAGTACAGGTGACGCGCCATCGCGGCAAGTCACCGCAGCAAGCGGGCTATTTCCTGCGTACGGCGCGCGTGCGCCAGGAGGCGGCGGTGCTCGCCTCAGTCTGCTGCCTGCTCGGCATGCTCAAGGTTAGCGGCGCTACGCCGGCGCGACTGGCGCCGGGCATCAGCCGCGCAGCTTCGCTCTGCCAGGCCTACGATGCCTATTGCGCCATGCTCACCGAGCCGGTCATCACCTTTGAACACGCGGTGCTATTGGTCGTGGCGCTGAGCGAGGGCACCGAACTGGCGCTGCAGGGCTGCCATGAGTGTGGCGCGCTGCTGGTCGCCGATGCACTGGCTCTGCAGCCACCCCACTGCCTGGTTTGTGCGGGCGAGGGCCTGCGGGCCGTGCCGCGCAGACCCGGCAATCACTGACGAGGTGCAGCCAGCTGTTAAGATCGGGCTCCACCATGAGCGAACCGATGACAGCAGCCGCCAGCGATAACCCGTTTTCAGGCGCCGGGCTCGACCGCCGTTCGGCTGCCCGTGCCGCCAGCGACTGGCTGCCCGAGGCGCTGGCCGACGCCAATACGCGTTTCCTGCTCACCAGCGGCACGCAACATCTGATGCGGCGCACGCCCGAACCGGCCATTGCCTTCCTCGACAGCACACATCCGCTGCTGCATGAGCTCGAGTCGCACCGGCTGGTGCTGCTGGGCTGGTACCGGGGTGCCCGCTGTGTACTCATCGACGCGCCACCCGGGGTCGCCGTTGCGCCGCCCGGCACGGCGCTGGAAGAGCTGCGCTCACTGCTCGGTATCCTGCCGGCAGATCAGGCCGCCATCCTCGCCTGCGCGCGGGCGCTGGTGATCTGGCGCTCGCGCCATCAGCATTGTGGTGCCTGCGGCGCGCCTACCACGCCGCGCAGTGCCGGGCACAGCCTGGCCTGCACCAGCAGTGAATGCGGCGCGGAGTTCTTTCCACGCATCGACCCGGCCGTCATCGTCGTGGTGACCGACGCTGAGCGCGTGCTGCTTGGGCGGCAAGCGGGCTGGCCGGCCGGGCGCTACTCGGCGCTGGCCGGATTCGTCGAGCCCGGCGAGACGCTGGAAGATGCGGTGCTGCGCGAAGTGCACGAAGAGACTGGCGTGCACGCCGGCGCGCCGCGCTATTTTGCCTCGCAGTCCTGGCCATTCCCCTCCTCGTTGATGCTCGGCTTTCACGCCACCGCCAGCGTCGGACCGCTCCAGCTCGATGGTGAACTGGAAGCGGCGCAATGGTTCGAGGCCAGGCAGCTCAGCGCGGCGGCCGGCACGCTCCTGCCACCGCACCACACCATTGCGCGCCGCTTGATCGAATCCTGGTATCTGCGTGCCACCGGCTCGGCGCTCGAGGCCGGGTAAGTGGTGCGCAACCGGCGCGCACGGAACCTCGGGTCACGAGCGGACTCCAGAGATAGTGACCATGAGGTTTAAGTTTGCACCGCTGCTGGCGCTGCTGGCCCTGCCACTGCTGCTGGCCCGGCCGGTCGCGGCCGCCATTCGCATCGACATCAACGGCGTCGACGCCGAGCTGCGCCGCAACGTGGAGGCACTGCTGAGCCTCGAGCGTTACAAAGAGCGCGAGCGCCTCGAAGCCGACGCGGTGCAGCGCCTGTACCGGCGGGTGCCTGGTGAAGTGCGCGACGCGTTGCGGCCCTACGGTTACTACGCGCCCAGGATAAGCAGCAGCATTACCCCCGACGAGCGGCAACGCAACTGGCGGGTACAGATCAGCATCGAAGTGGGCGAACCCGTGCTGCTCGAATCGGTGAGCGTGGTGGTACACGGTGCGGGTGCCAGCGATAGTTCCTTTGAACGCATCGCCACGGCGCCAGGCATGCACCAGGGCGAGCGCCTGCAGCACGCCGCCTACGACAAACTGAAGACCGACCTGCAGGCGGTGGCCGATACCTACGGCTACCTCGACGCACGCATGCTGCGCAGCGAGCTGCGCGTTGACCCGCAAGCCCTCAGGGCCAGCGTGTTTCTCGAAATCGAGACCGGCGTACGCTACTTTTTTGGCGCGACCACCATTACCCAGGGCGCCATACGCGAATCGCAGATCCGTCGCTACCTGCGCTATCACGACGGCGAGGGCTACGATGCCGTGAAACTGCTGCGCACCCAGTTTGCACTCGATGACAGTCAGTTCTTTTCCACGGTTGAAGTGACCACTGGCAGCCGCGACCCGGCGACCCATCTGGTGCCGATCGAGATACGCGCCACCCGCGCGCGCAACAGCTATTCCTTCGGCGCAGGCTACGGCACTGACACCGGCGTGCGCGGCACGGTAAGCTGGCTCAACCCGCGCATCAACGATCGCGGCCATCGCATGCGCGTAGCGCTGCAGGCCTCGAGATCCACGCAGAACCTGCACGCGCGCTACGACATACCGTTTGGCGACCCGGTGCTGGAAAAATTCTCGGTGCAGTTCCTGGATCAGACCCAACAGACAACCAGGGACATACACACGCACGAGCTGTCAATCACGCCGAGCATCACCCAGAGTTTTGGACGCTGGCAGCGCGTGCTCTCGGCCAGCTTCGCGCATGACATCACCAGCGATCTGTTCGACCCCATCGAAAACGGACCACGGGTCAACAACCTGATCGTGCCCGGCCTTACCTATGCCGCGGTGCCCGAAGGGTACCTGGGCGAGGACCTGTTCTCACGCTCGCTCTACATTGAACTGCTCGGTTCGGTCAGCGTACTGGGTGCCAACGCAAACTTTCTGCGCCTCGATGTGCGCAGCGAGCGGGTACTCAATCTCAGCGAACGCTGGCACCTGCTGCTGCGCGGGGAAATCGGCGCCAGTGCGGTTCATAATTTCAGGGAACTGCCGGCCACCTACCGCTTCTTTGCGGGTGGCGATCGGAGCGTGCGCGGTTTCGGCCTGGACGATCTTTCACCGCTCAAGCAGGGCGAAATCCCGCCACCGGCCGGTTCAACGGCTCCGCCCACGCGCATCGCGGAGCGATTCGGCGGACGACATCTGATCACTGGCACGGTCGAATTCGAGCGCGACCTGCCGCGCCACCTGGGTGTTGCCGCCTTTGTCGACTTTGGCAACGCCTTCGACCGTTTTGGCGACCCTCTGGCCGTGTCTGTCGGCCTGGGCTTGCGGTTTCGCCTGCCGGTGCTCACGGTGGGCATCGACGTGGCCAAAGCGCTGCGCGCGCCGGGCTTCCTGGATAAAGACGGGCGCCCGTACCTGCCAACGGCGCGGCTGCACCTCAACTTTTCCCCCAAACTCTGATGCGCCGGCTGTTGCACAGTTCGTGGATCTCGTTGCTGGCGCTGGTGCTGCTGGTAGGCGGGCTGATCTGGTACGCCGGCTGGACGCAGGCGGGCCTGCAGCGACTGGTATCGATGGCCAGCCGCCGGCTCGGGCCGGTGAGCATGCAGATCCAGGGCGCACACGGCACCCTGTATCGCGGCCTGCACATCGATTCCTTCACGCTCGATCACCGCCGCGTGCACATCAGCGCCAAGGACCTCAACGGGCGCGTAGCCCTGCTGCCGTTGCTATGGCAATCGATCCAGGTGCGCGAGGCGCGAATCGGCAGCGTGCAGATTCATGTGCTCTCGCCCAGCGACGCCGCTGGCGCGCCGTGGAAGCCGCATTTTCTGGTCGGCTTGCTCAACCTGCAGGCCGACCAGATAGCGATAGGCCACATTGAACTGCTGACCACGAGCGGGCGCAGTTTCAGCTTCGATCAGCTGCACGGCACCGCCGCCCTCGATGTCCGCGACATCAGGATTTATGACAGCTCGATGCTGTATTCGGGTTTTGTGGTGCAGAGCAAAGGCCGGCTGCGCGCCGCCAGCCCGCTGCAGATCACCGGCACGACGCGCCTGACCCTCGAGGCCGCCGATCAGCCCGTGTGGCTCGCCAATGCGCAGCTCAATGGCGATCTGGAGCGCCTGAACATCACCGGCAACCTGCTCAGCCCGTTCAGCGCTGATTTTCGCGGCGCGGCGCTGGCGCTCACCGGCAACTGGCACTGGCAGGGCGATTCGCGGATCCAGGCTTTCGACCTGCGCGCCTGGAACGCCGGCGGTGCACTGGGCGTGATCAGCGGCGCCCTGCATCTGCAGGGCGATCGCGACGGCTTCAGCGCGCGCGGCGCGCTCACACCGCCCGGTCTCGACAGCGGACCGCTGGCCGTGAATTTCGCCGGCAGCTACGCCGAGCGCGTGCTCAGCGTGAATCAGCTTGATCTCGAACATCATGCTTCCGGCATGCAGCTGCACGCGGCCGGGACGGTTGGCGTGGTCGCGGGCGGACCGCGCCTCGATCTGCGCGGCCGGTGGAATTCATTTCGCTGGCCATTGAACGATACCGCCGCATCCCTCGGCAGCGCCACCGGCGAGTATGCACTGGCCGGCCTGTGGCCCTACGCACTGCAGGCCAGCGGCCTGCTGCGCTTGCTCGACCAGCCGCCCATGAGCTTCACGGCGCAGGGCCGATTGCGCCATGAGGGCATCGATCTCGCGGCAGCAACGCTCGGCGCCTATGGTGGCCAGGCCCAGCTGCACGGCAACGCCAACTGGACGCCAGCCGAAAACTGGTCACTTGCCGGCAACATGGCGCATCTGGAGGTCGCCAAACTGCGCCCCACAATCAGTGGTCGGCTCAGTTTCAGCGTGCAGGCCAGCGGTGAGAATTTTGGCAAGCGCGCCAGTGTGCAGGCCAGGCTGGGCGGACTCACCGGCCACATCCGTGGTCAACCGGCCAGTGGCCACGCCGGCATTGCGCTGGCCGGTGATGACTGGTTGCTGCAACAGCTGCACCTGCAGCTGGGGGCGACGCGACTCGATCTTGATGGGCGCCTGGGCGAGCATGTCGATCTACACTTTGGCATCGATGCCACCGACCTGGGCCTCCTGCACAGTGGTGCGCGCGGCACGCTGCGGGCCCAGGGTCATGTGCGCGCCGATGCGGCGCGCCCGCTGCTGCAGGGCACGCTGCACGGCACCGGCATACAGTGGGACGGCGTGCGACTGCAGGAGCTGACAGCAAAGCTGGACTTTGATCCCCAGGGCAGCGGGCGCACCGACATCGCGGTGCAGCTGAACCGGCTCCTGCTCGGCGAGCGCCACTTCGAGAGCGCACGCTTCAGCTCCATCGGAACTGCGGCGGGGCATCGCTTCGAGTTCAGCCTGCAGGCGCCTTCGTTGAACGTTCAGGCTGGCGGCTACGGGCTGTTCGCGGATCAGCGCTGGCAGGCGCAATTGAGTCAGCTGGAGGCCAGCGACGGCGGTGTAATCCAGCTGACCATGGCCGAGCCTGCGGCGCTGCTGGTGGCGTTGTCCGGGAATGAGCTGAAGCTGGGCCCACTGTGTCTGCATGATGCCCAGGCCCGTCTGTGCGCGAGCGCCGAGCACGACGCCGCGCATAGTCACTTCAATATCAGCGCCAGCAACGTTCCGCTGCGTACCCTGACGGCGGGGCTGACCACCAACACAGACTTCGAAGGTTCCCTGACGCTGGAAGCGCACGGTGATGCCGCCGGCGCGAATCCCTGGAACGGCGCCCTGGCCGCCACGCTGGATAAAGCCGGGTTGCAGCACCGTCTGCTGGGCGGTCGGGTCGAATCCTTCAGCCTCGGCAACGGTTCGGTGCGGGCGGACTTCAGCGCCAAGGGCCTGCACTCGCAGATCGCGCTGGATGCCGGCGCACAGGGCAGCATCGCTGGCCTGATCGAAGCGGGCAACAATGGCGCGTCATGGCGCAGCTGGCCGGTGGTCGGCGAGCTGCACCTGCAGACCCAGGCGCTCGGTTTCATCGATTCCTATGTGGCACAGGTCGATCGCGTCAGCGGCCGACTCAATGCCGATCTGAAACTCGGTGGCACGCTCACTGCGCCCACTATCAATGGCGAACTGAAGGTCAGCGAGGCGCAGGTCGACGCCTACCAGATCAACCTGGCGCTGCGCGATCTGAACTTCGATGCCCTGTTGCGTGACAGCACCCTGCAACTCGACGGCAGCGCGACTGCCGGCGCCGAGGGCCGTGCCCATTTCAACGGTACGCTCACCTGGCGCGCAGCACTGCCTTACGGCCAGCTGCACCTGAGCGGCGAAAATCTGCGCGTGGTCAACATTCCGGAAGCGCGTATCCAGGTCTCGCCCGACGTCAATATGAAATTCAGCGGCCGGCGCATTGACGTCACCGGCACCATAGCGCTGCCGTACGCGCGCCTGGCACGCCCCGATCAGCTCACCAATGCGCTACGCGCCTCGGGCGATGAAATCATCGTCAGCACCAGGCAGGCCGCGCCGACTGCCGCTTTTGCCGTGTTCAGTGATGTCACTCTGAAGCTGGGTGAACGCGTCACCATCGACACGCTCGGGCTCGCCGGTCGCCTGAGCGGTAGCCTGCGCACCGTAACCGATGACACCGGCTTCGATCGCGGTACCGGTGAGCTGCAGGTCGAGGAAGGCAAATATACCGCCTATGGCCGCAAGCTCGACATCGAGCGCGGTCGTCTGCTGTTCAGCAACGGCCCGCTCTCCGACCCGGCCATCGATCTGCGCGCCATCAAGAAATTCCCGGACATCACGGCCGGCGTCAATGTGCGCGGCACCCTGCGCAGTCCGCGCATGACTTTCTTCTCCGACCCCGCCGTGGCGCAGGCGCAGATCGTTTCGTTGCTGCTGGCCGGCGGTTCACTCGAGAGTGTGCAGAGCGCCGGCGACAGCACGGCCCGCAGCAACTCGGCGCGCGCCAACCTGGTGCTGCAGGGTAGCGCACTGCTGTTTCAGCAGTTCGGCAGCAAGGTCGGGCTGGAGGATGTCAGCGTTGAATCCAATCTCAACAACGACACCTCGCTGGTACTGGGGCGCTATCTGTCGCCGCGACTCTACATCAGCTATGGCATCGGTCTGGCCGAGCAGATCAACACCATCAAGATGCGCTACACGATTGGCGATCACTGGACCATCAAGACCGAGACAGGCACGGCGCGCAGCGCCGACCTGGTCTACACTATCGAACGCTGAACTGGCCCGCGCAACCCGCGGGTAACTGGGGGATCCAGGGTATCGCCAAGGCCAACCAGATCATTAATTCCTCGTTGACTGCCGAGTATCTGCAGCATGAAATCAACCTGGCGCTCGCTGAGTTCGCCAGGCATGACGGGCAGACCGTGGTGATACCGGCCAACATGCAGGGCTTCCAGGTGCTGCTCAACAAAGACGGGCTGCGCCGCAGCACCAGCCATTAGTGCTGACTATCGGGTACGTGTCACCGGCACTACGCGTTCGATGCGCCGGTCGGGCAGCAGCCAGATGATGGCTACGGCGACATAAAGCGCAACAGCCAGCCATCGGCTCACAAAGGCCAGGGGAATCGCTGCAAGGTAGATCAGCAGCGATACCTTTCCTTTGAAATCCGCACCCAGCGCGCGCGCCAGCAGCGAATCTCCAGCGTGCAGGCGCAGCAGCGTGCGCGTCAGGATCGTGTAGGCACAACCGGCACACAGCAGCACGACGCCGTAGGCGGCCACCGGCAGCTGCGCAAACCCGGCTTCACCCACCCACCTGGTCACGAACGGCAGCAGCGACAACCAGAACAGCAGGTGCAGATTGGCCCACAGTACCGTGCCATCCACCTGCTCGACCACCTGTAACAGATGGTGATGGTTGTTCCAGTAGATGCCCACATAGATGAAACTCACCAGATAACAGGCCAGCACCGGCCACAGCGGCTGCAGCGCCGCCAGCGTTGCGCCATGCGGCACTTTCAGTTCCAGCACCATGATGGTGATGATTATCGCAATCACCCCATCCGAAAATGCTTCGATCCGCCCTTTTTGCATGGCTTCCCCCCCGGCTTGGCTTTGCCTCAAGCTATCAGGCGCAAGCGCCGTGGCAAGCAGGTTTGGCCCGTTCAGGCCGAATGGGCGCCCGCCGCCAGCGCCGCCACAAAGGCCAGCACCTGATCCACCGGCTTGCCCAGACTGATCTCCTTGACGATCGCCGAGCCCACCACGCAGCCATCCGCCACCCCGGCAATCGCCTGCGCCGCCTGCGGCGTGTTGATGCCAAAGCCCACGATCACCGGCAAATCGGTTGACCGCTTGATCCGCGCCACTTCCGGTGCCACATCGCCCGCCTGCGCCGCCGCCGCCCCGGTAATCCCGGTCACCGACACGTAATACACAAACCCCGAGGTGTTTTGCAGCACCTTCGGCAACCGCTTGGCATCGGTCGTGGGGGTCGCCAGCCGAATAAAGTTCAGCCCCGCTGCCTGCGCCGGAATGCACAATTCGGCATCCTCTTCGGGCGGCAGATCGACCACGATCAGCCCGTCAATCCCCACCTCGCGCGCTTCGGCCAGAAACCGGTCGACCCCGCGCGCATAAATCGGGTTGTAATAGCCCATCAGCACGATCGGCGTGGTCGCATCGCCGCTGCGAAAATCGCGCACCATCTGCAAGGTCGCGTCCACCGTCATGCCGCCTTCCAGCGCGCGTTGCCCGGCCAGTTGAATCGTCGGACCATCGGCCATCGGGTCGGTAAAGGGCAGGCCCAACTCGATAATGTCGACGCCCGCCCCCGGCAGGCCCTTCATCACCGCCAGCGCGCGCGGCACATCGGGATCTCCGGCCATGATATAGGCCACAAAGGCCTTTTTGCCGTCCCGCTTCAACCGCGCAAAGGTGTCGTCGATTCTGCTCATTCCAAGGCCGCCCTGCAAACTGATCTGCCTTGGGGTTTGCACGGGCGGGCCGGGAAAATCAATGGGCCCCGCGCAGCTCAGGCCCCCTGTGGCACCGAGATCAACCAGCGGGTGCCGAACTTGTCGGTCAGCATTCCGAAGGCGGAAGACCAGAAAGTTGCTGACAGCGGCATTTCCACCGCGCCGCCTTCGGCCAGCGCGGCAAAGACCCGGCCTGCGGTCTGCGCATCCGGTGCGCCGTGAAACACCGAATGGCTACCCGTCCCTTCGTCCGCCATACCCGGCGGCATGTCGCTGCCCATCAGGGGTGCCCCGGGCCCGGCGCTGAACTGCGCATGCATCACCATTCCATCGGTTCCCGGCGGGCGCTGATCGGCGGGAAAATCCGAAAAGTTGTTGAACTGCAGGTCGGTGGCGCCAAAGACCTGCGTGTAAAACGTCATCGCCTCCCGCGCATTGCCGTGAAAGCCGATATAGGGAGAGAAGGCCATGACAGGCTCCTATGCTGTGGCGGGCAGGGTAGAAATGATCCAATGCGTGCCGAACCTGTCCTTCACCATGCCAAAGCCGGGTGAAAAGAAGGTTTCGCGGAAGGCGTCGATGATTGCCCCGCCTTCTGCCAACTGATCAAAGATCGCGCGGCCCGCCGTGGCATCGGTGGCTGTCTGCATCACCGAAAACCCGGCTTGGGCATCGCCCACCACCCCGGGCGGATAGTCCGAGGCCATCAGGGTGCCATCCCCCAGCGTCACCTGCCCATGCAGGATCCGCTCTGACGCCTTCCACCCTGCAGGCGCCTCTGGCCCATCGGCATAACGCATGGTCTGCAGGCCGGTGCCGCCAAAGACCGCTTGATAAAAGGCCAGCGCTTGGGCGCAGTCTCCTTGAAAATGCAGATAGGGCAGCGTCGGCATGGCAGACTCCTTTTGACAAGCGAATGCTAAGCCGTAATTCTAAGTTTGCAAAGTCTGTTCAGGCCGCCATGGCAACCGTCCGCTTCACCTCGCATCTCGTTCGCCACCGGCCTTTGCCCGCCGCGCAGGCCCAAGGCACCACCGTGGCCGAGGTTCTGTCAGCGGTGCTGCAAGACGACGATCTGCTGCGCGGCTATGTCCTGGATGATCAGGGCCGCCTGCGCAAACACGTCAATATCTATCTTGATGGCGCGCTGATCGCTGACCGGGTGCGGCTTAGCGACCCGGCAGCACCCAATGCTGAAATCTATGTTCTTCAAGCCTTGTCAGGAGGTTAGGGATGGCAACTCTCTGGGTCGGCACCCGCAAGGGCCTGTTCCGCTATGACGCCACCGCCAGCGGCTGGCAGGTTGCAGG